>CAYYME010000001.1:0-58114 GCA_964473005.1 Candidatus Woesearchaeota archaeon
AACCTTTTTTTATGGAATCCATAGAAGACGGAATAGATATAGAAAAATTAAGATACCATGGAAGAGGGGAAGCAGTCTATGCCGACGGCAGGCAGGTTTTAGTAAGAGCCTGTCATGATGCCCTTGTTGCATACAAAAATCAGAGCAATGAAAAAGGTATACTTTTAATAGCAAGGAATGCAGAACCTGCATTTGGTTATTTATGGTCTTTAGGAGGATTTTTTGATAGGGGGGTGTCTACAAGCACAAGTCTTGCTTCACGAATTAAGTCAGAAAGCGGATTAGATGTTGATGAAACCAGTTTTTTGGTATTGGGGCATATTAGGGCGATATGGAAAACAACCCCAAATAAAGAGGCAGAGGCTAAAAAACTCCCACTAGGAATTGACGAGACAGGCTTGCTTTTTTTTGTTGAGGGTTATGGAAATCTTAATTTGGATAAACTGCATGACAGACCAAAAATTATAACTCCGAAAATGTATACTAGTGAATTCAGGGAAGAACTTCATCCTTATATACAAATGGGTATGGATAGGGCAATAAAACTAATATAGTCAGTATTTGATATATAAACTAAAGTCTCATAGATTTTTTAAATAGACCTTTTTTAATATAAATATGGTTTTTAAGACAGCAGTAATAATAGCAGGGGGAAAAGGAACAAGATTAGAAGAGCATACAGAAGATTTACCTAAGCCCCTTATACCTATTGGAGGAAGGCCTATTTTAGAGAGGATAATTGAATGGCTTAAAGAAAACGGGGTAGAAAGAGTTATCATAGGAGTTGCTTATAAAAAAGAGATGGTTAAAAATTATTTTGGGGACGGCGGGGAATTTGGGATTAAAATTACATACACAGAACATGATGAAAATGGCGGGACAGAAGATGCATTTAAAACAGCAATAGAGCAATCTGGCATTGAAGATGAAAACTTCTATGCAATGAACGGAGATCAAATAACTGATTTACAGCTTAATGGTTTGACTAATGCTCACTTAAAAAGCAATGCAATTGCAACCCTTGTTACAGTAAAACTAAGAACAAATTTTGGAATTATTGAAACAGATTATCAAAATAGGATTACCCATATACAGGAAAAATGGGTTGTTCCAAATGTCTTGATGAACACAGGAATTTATGTTTTCAATAAAAGAATAAAAGATTATCTGGTTGGGGGGAATATAGAAGAAAATACTTTCAGAAAATTATGCAAAGAGGGAAATCTTTACTCTTTCTATTATGATGGGGAATGGTTTTCTGTAAATGATAAAAAAGAATTAAAGAAAGCTGAAGAAGTATTAAAAGGATTGGATGGTTTATCAAAAAGATGAAAATACTTATTTTATACAGGACACAGAAAGATGCCACAGGAAGCTTTGCAAAAAAAATAAAGGAGAATTTAGAAAAAGGAGGACACAAAGTAGAACTTGTTTCCAGAAATGAGGATTTGCATCTGCCGAGTCTTTCCAGTTCAATGGACGGATTAAAAGAGTTTGTGATAAAAAAAGATAAAATTGAAAATTATGATATAGTTTATACGCAGGACTGGAGTATTGCCTTCCCTCTTTTATTTCCGTCAAAAGTATTATTTGACAAGCACTACTGCCTCTTTCATGAAACTGAGGAAGAAGGGGGGGCGCAGTCAAAGATTTTGCAGAAGATAACAGGGAATTTGCTGGACAATCACCTGCTAGTTAAAACCGCTGAATTAAGAAAAAGGTTTTCAAAATCAACCCTCTCTGAAAAAGGGTTGGAAGTGGTTAATTTAAAAAATGAGAGCATATAACCAAAAGATATTAAAAATATGAACTTATCCCAGCAGGAGGATATTAAAAATGAATCTTTCAACAGAAAAAATAAACTTCGGAAGTTTAATAAAAGAAAGATTAAAGATTTTTTTCATTCTTATGAAAGAAGGATACAGGTTAAAGGATAAAATTATAATTCTGGTTTATCATTTAAAATCTCCAATCCAGCTTTTTAATTATCTTATTGGAAAAAAGAATCCAAGAAAACTTATAGGAAATGCTTATATAAAAAATAAGTATGGGTTGTTTTTTCTGTTCAAATTCTATCCATAACTCTGCAGTTCTTCCATCTTTTGGACCATTTCCTATTACTGACCTTATTTAAATTTCTTTACCATTATATCCGTCTTTTATTTTCATTTTCAAATTTTTTTTCCTTTTTTATCTAAGAGAACCATTTCTTTTGTGCAAAGAATGGGGATTTTTGTATTCTTATTTATTTCAAATGCTTGTCTAAAATCACTTTCCCAAAACCAATCTGAATTATACTTTTTTAATGCAGCAGACTTAAATTTTATTACAACTTCTAAAGTTTTATTATAATCATCACCTAAATTCAGCATTATTAAGTTCTTATATTTAACATTATTTTTTTTAAGCCAGGTTTCGGTTATTTTTCTATATTTCTCCAAACGAGAAGTTATTATAGTATCAATTTTATTTATGGGAATCATAAATGGTTTAGCATTCTGCATCCAATGAATATATTCTTCTTCCATTAAATTTATACCCCATGGACAATCTTCACATAAAACCCCATCCATATCACAGGATAAAGTTGTATATTTTGAACCATGAATTATTTGCCATTCAAAAACACAATCTGGTTTTTTGATAAACAAAACATAATCAACTGAATCTTTTCCTGATGTCAAAGAAAAAGGAGATGCTGTTTTTATTATTAATTTTGGGTCAAATTCCAACAATTTTTCTTTTGCTTTTTTTAATGCAGTTCCTTCCCCAACACTATCATCAACAATTAAAACTTTTTTTATTATTTTTGGTGTTCTTATTAAAGCATTTTCCCAGAACTCATTTTTTATAAATAAATCTGGGGTTGTCAAGGGTCTGCCAAATTTTGTTGCGATAATATCTGCAACAAATAAACCACTTCTTGGAATTCCAACAATTACATCAAATTCATTCGGAATTATCTTTGCGAGTTTTTTTGTATAAGTTGATGCTTGTTCATAACTAACCACACATGAAAAAGTTCTAGGAATTAAGATTTTTCTATGTTTTCTTACAAACTCAAAAAGTTTGGGATATTTCAATAATTGTTTCACTAAATATTGCTTTGTTTTTGTGTTCATTTAAAACTCCGCTACTGCCCTTCCTTTGTCTTTCTTCAGAGGCATAAAGAATTTTTCATCCTGTAATGCTGTCTGAATGTCAATCAGGAATTTATCTAACTTAGATTCTAAGTCTTCATCAAAATTGAGTTTCTTCATTGCCTTAGCAAGATACTCAGAATATTTTTTAATTCCACCTGTATCTAGATTATATAGTAAAACTCTCATTTTAACAAATAATCCAAAGGACCATCATTTAAAACATTTATTGTGCTTCTTTATAATAATTCCTCAATTTCTTAATCTTTAAAAAATAGATAATATTTAAAAAGACATCAAAACCAAAATAATAATAACTAAAAATGAAACAAAGAAAATTAAAGAAAAAATGAAATCCTGGGGAAGAGAAATTTGGGACCATAAACAAGAAAAACAAGGCTCTTTAGGAGTTATTGCTGGAGTAGTTGAAACAAGAAGTTTTATGGATAAACAGACATTAGAAGAGATGGGATTTCTAGATAAAAATGTGTTTCCTTTAATAAAAAATAATGCCAAAATACTTGATGCAGGAATTGGTCCGATAGCCCGCTTTTCAATAGAATTTGCTAAAAGAGGGTATAATGTTACCGGAATAGATTTTTCAATAAAGATTCTGAAAGAAGCAGAAAAGAAAACTAAAGATATAAAAAATATAAAATTAATTGAGGATGATTTAACTGCACTCAAAAATATAAAAGGAAAGTTTGATTTAATATTCTGCTTTGGAACATTTGGACATATCCCTTCATTTTTATCTTTAGAAACATTAAAGAATTTTAATAGAAAGACTAAATCAAAAGGCTATTGTTATCTGCATTTTTGGATGAATGAAGAAAAGAATCTAAATAATATTTTCCATGATTTTTTTTATGAAATGGCCAGATATTTTAAAAGAAAATTAGGCAGAAGTTTTAAAGTTAATTGTTCTTTTTATACTGAAGAAGAAATTGAAGAAATGGCTAAACTTAGTGGTTTTAAAATTATTGCAAAGAACAAAGGATGCTATTTGTTAAAAAAATCCGGGAAGGATAGGGTCTGAGATTTTTTAAGGGAGATTTGGTCTTTTGCCCTTATTTAATTTCAGAGCATAATTATAAATTTCAACATCTAAAGCATGATCTTTATAAATTCTTTTTCTTAACTTGTCATCCACTTTAATTATCTTTTTACTTAAAGTTACTTTTTCCCATTTGGCATTTTTTATCCCCATGGCATTAAACAGGAAGGGTACATCTTCATCACTATTTTCTATAACCCCCACAAACCAGCATAAATCTAAGAGCTTTTTTGCGTTTTCCAATTTCTTGGAATCATTCTTATTATTAAGACCTAAAAGATTAAAAATAATTGTTTGAATGATATAAGTTGCTTTATAGCTTAGTTTTCTGATAAGAGGTAAAAGAAAGTCTGGGACAGGTATTCTGCTGGACCCGCTCCCTTTATACTTTAAATTCAGAAAATGCACCATCTCATTTTTTATTTGATTTTTATACCATTGATTAAAAGGGATTAATTTTTTTTCATG
This sequence comes from Candidatus Woesearchaeota archaeon, assembly GCA_964473005.1. Classification (GTDB taxonomy): domain Archaea; phylum Nanobdellota; class Nanobdellia; order Pacearchaeales; family GW2011-AR1; genus JAFCEV01. Next base: position 4,666 of record CAYYME010000001.1, read on the forward strand.
TAACATCTTTGCATTATAATGAGAAACAATCCTTTCAGCTGGATCTCTTAGAAAAATAAAATATCGGGGCGTTCTATTTGGAACTAGTTTATGGATCCCATAATAAGTAGCATGCCCAATGATAAATCTTACTTTATTCTTATCAAGTTGCTTTGGTTTCAGATTATATCTTACAAGGGAGGTCGAGAAAATTTGATTATCAGGAACCCTCTTTAATAATGTGTTAAGAATAGTTCCTCCCCCGGTTCTAGGAGGATGAAGGAAAATCCATAAAGTTTTATTGTCCATGTAATAAAGCAAATTATCTCCTTTTTAAATTTATCTTATAAAAATCTAAAATCAAAATAAAAAAGAGATAAAAAGTTAAAAGTTTATAAGGGGGAGTTAAGCTAAGAATATGGGCTGAAGTCCCGTAATCTTTAAAAATTAAGATTATTTGCTTTTAAATAGACAAAAATAATCAATATCTTAAAAAATGGTTTATTTTCATGAAGCCGCATTAATAGATAGCTGCGATAATATACACTTCAAGATATATAGTAATTCCCACCCTAAGGGATTTATAATAGCAAAACCAAAATATATCCCAAGTGAATTGCTAGAGCTTACTGGCTTAAAAAAGAGATTTATATTTAGTAAGGCTGTGCATCGTTTTAATTTATTTAATAACAAGGAAATTGTTAAAACAAACTTAAGGGCGATAAAGGAGAAATTTCCTTATTATGTATATGAGTGCAAAAAACACAACAACTGGTTTTTAGGGGTTCCTGAGGAGAAGATAAAAAAATTTTATGACACAAAAGAGGGGGTGCAGGAATTAATGAAAGTTCCTACAGAAGATCTTGATAATTATCTAAAATCGGTAAGAAATATGATTGAGATACTTATCAGTGCAGGAGTTCAAAAAGAAAATCTTGGAATAAGCCATTCAACATTGCTTGGAAATTATACTCCCGGAAAATCAGATATAGACATTTTAGTATTTGGAATAGACAACGGCTGGAAAGTCATTAAATGTTTAGAGGGATGTAAAAATCCCCTCTTAAGCTGGAAATCCGAAGAAGATTGGAGAAAATATTATAAGGAGAGAATTGTATCTAAATTTTTTAGTGAAGAGGAATATGCCGCAAATATGATGCGAAAAAAAGATGATGGTTTTATTGAAGGACATGTTTTTTCATTATTTTGTATAGAAAATGAAGATGAAAGATGGTATAACTGGGAAGATGAACACGAACCATTGGGAACAATAAGCATAAAAGCCAAAGTAAAAAATGCTTATTATTCAATTGTAAGACCTGGTTATTATGAAATAGAAGATCCCATAATCTTAGAAGGTTATAAGGATGTACCAGTAAAACGTATTGTAACCTGGGCCAGACCATTTAGCCTGCAAGCGAAAGAAGGAGAGTATATAGAAGCCTGTGGGCTTCTTGAAAAAGTTAAATCAAAAAAAGAAGAATTTTATCAATTAGTCATAGGATATTTTGATACGTACACCACAGATAGGGGGGAAAAAGAATATTTAAAAGCACTTATAATTTAAAATGCATTTTTATGAATCTTCGATTATAATGACAAAAGACGGACTCCAATGCCTAGTTTACAGTAATGAACATCCAAATGGGTACATCATTGTAAAGCCAAAATATATTCCTACAGATAAAATTTCAAGCGATGCTCTGCCTTACAGATTTATTTTAGGGAAAAAAGTAAATCGATTAGATTTATGGGCGGATAAGGGGAGTTTGAAAAAATATTTCGATGACTTTGCAAGAGCATATCCCCATTATATCTTTAAAAGTGATGTCCATGATAAAAGTCCATTATTCTTTGCTGTTCCTGTGGAATATATTGAAAAGGCATACTCCCCGAAAGAAGGATTAAAAGAATTAATGAGCATTCCCAAAACAGAACTTGATGAACATTTAAAGACTGTGGTTGAACTTATATCTTTCCTTCTGAAAAGTGGTTTAGAATTAAAAGATTTGGGGGTAACTTATTCAACGATAATGGGATATTATTCTCAAAATATGTCTGACATGAATATTGTTGTTTATGGAAAGGAGAAATTTTGGAGATTAATGAAATTTTTAAAAGAAAACAAACATGATAATCTAAGATGGAAAACTTATGAAGAATGGGAAAATTTTTATAAAAAAAGAAATAGGTATATAATCCATGATAAAGAAAGGTATATAAAAAATATGCATGAAAAAAAATCAGAGGGGTTTTTTAACAATACTTTATTTATAATTTTTGGGCTTGAAGAACCGAATGAAACATGGTTTAAATGGGGGGAAGAAAAATACAGAAGGATTGGGGGGGCAAAATTTAGAGCAACAGTAAAAGAGCACAATAACTCCATAGTAAGACCGGGGTGTTACATAATCAACAATTCAGAATTTGTAGATGGACACGAATCCTGTAGAGAATTACAAATAGATAAAATTGTCTTCTACTCAAGGGATTACTGCATGCTTGCATATCCTGGGGAAAAAATTGAAATAAGCGGAATTGTTGAGGAAGTTACACCTATCAATGGAGAGAAATATTACCGGATTGTCCTCGGGTATTTTGATTCATATATAAATGGAAATAGAGACGGAGAATATATAAAAATATTACAAAACTAAAATGGAGAATTCATGCAATTATTGTTGTGAGGCATTACTTAATATAGGTAGCCAAACTAATTACGGAAGTATTGTTATCTACAAGAGAGGGAATAAGCAAAACGGATGGTTTGCTACATTATCTCCAAAAACAGGTGGTAATCCTGAAAAAGATTTTACAGTCCAGCTGATGCCCATCCCCCATATCCAGCATATTTCAGAAATTAGTGATGATAGTGAACTAGCAAAGAATTATGGACTGGCCTTTTCAAAGATAGCAAGTGCAATGAACAAAATAATGAAAGAGGAGGGAAGAGACGAAGAAAATGAAGAAAGAGTTGTGAGAATCGGAACTTATGGAAAATCAAAGCATCCAACCGAACATTTCCATATCAAACTTTTCCCCTGGACAGGAGCAATAGGACAGCCTTATACTGTTGACAGCTCCTTTGGAAGTAAAGAAATTTTCAAAGATGAACAAAGTAAAGAGTATACTAAAATGGAACCTGTTAAAAAGAAGATGATTGAAGAAAAAAGATTAAACAGCCTCTCTAATAAATTAATCACATTACTAAAAGATTAAAAAGCATATTTATAAGACAGATATACTTTTTGTAGCCACTATAAGATAGGAACATTTATAAATATTCAGATTTACCTACTTTGTTATGGCAGACATAATCCTTCCAAGAAAGGGCCTGGTTTCCTTAGATGATTGTATATTATGCAGTGAAGGAAAAAAAGAAATAGGTAGTATAGGAAACAAAGCAGCTATTATTTATAAAAGTGGAAGGAATCCTGCAATTGATTGGTTTATAACTCTTCAGAGGAGCAATATATCTGATCCAAAAAGAGGATTTACTTTAATGCTTATGCCTATTGGACACTTAACTGCTTTTTCACAGATTCACGGCTCCAGAGAACTTGCTCAAAATTATGGGCTAACATTTGCTAAAGCGCATTATGGTATGCAGGTAATTAGACTAGAAGAATGGAAGCCAAAATATGGTTCTTTTACATTTAGCGCGGTGAACTATGGAAAATGTGCTTCTAATATTAATACACAAGAACACCTTCATGTTAAAGCGTATACATTAGACGGAAATGCCAACCAACCCTCCCCTAGCGATACAGAATGGATTAAAAAAGAGAATTTAAATGATTCCCATGGAGAGAGATATGTCAAGGCTCTGCCGGTATTAAAAGAGGGATTAGATGAAGAAAGGTACCACCATCTAGCAAGTAGATTAATTGAAATCTGCAATAATTTTTAATTATTCTTTATTAATGGCAGATTTTATAAATTATCTTCCCATATTTAATTAATGGGCATCTCGAGAGAATATATTGAAGACGATTATAATAAAATAAAAACTGCATTTCAGAAAGAGGACAACTTAAAAGTAGCCTATAATATTGCAAACCAGATAAAGGAACATGAAGAAGTGTTAAAAGAAGTTTTTGCCTTCCTTATATCTTCTTTTAAGAATAAATTTAGAAATGACAAAAAAACTCCTCTTGTTTTTCATTCCATCTATCTAACAAGGCTCTTTTATCTATGCGGAGAGAGGGATTTAGACGCGTTATTGACAGCCGCTTTACATGATCTTCTTGAAGATACAGAGATTTCTGAAGATATGCTAATTAAAAAAAGATTTATGATTGATAAAAAATATCTAATTGGCTATCTAAAAATTCTTAAAGAGGACAAAACCCTTTCAAGGGAACCTGATGGAAAAAATTTACCTCCCAGATATGTGGAGCATATAAAAAGACTAATAGGAAGCCCAAGAGAAGTCATTAATACTGAAATAATAGACAGGTTTTCTGATTTAATGGACTTAGAGTATATAATGGAGTTACCCAAAGAAGAGAGAAAAATTAGATTAAGATCTAAATTAATCAAGGTAAAAAGTTTTGTAGAGAATATCACAAGAAACAGAAATGACCTTAATCAGAATTGTTTAGATTTATTTAACTCCAAAGTCAAAGAATTGAAGATAAAGGTAAATGTCCCCCTAATTATTCCCTAATTGGAGAATAAAAAAAGAACACCACATACTATCCAAAATTTCAATCACCAATATCTCCTTTCTTAGAATAATAGAAAAGTCCTGCAAGATAAATGCCCTGGCTTATAAGAGTTGCAACGCATGCCCCAATTACTGCATAAAAATCTCCGAATTTTAAGAGAGAGGTAATTAAGAAATAGTTTAGAGTTATATTTATTATTGTAGATGTTATTAATAGTTTTGCAATAATTTTGGGGTTATTTTTTGACATAAAATAGGCTATATAGATTCCTGTAATCGGAATAATCAAAAGCAAAGCAGAAAGTAACCTCAAAACATTTGTTGAAAGAAGATATTCTTGGCCATATATTATTCGGACTGCGAAACCAGATACAAGCACGGTTAAGCCAAATAAAATCAGACAAAGCAGGAATACAATCTTTAATGATCTTTTCACTGCTCTTTCCAGGCTTTTTCTTTTCATTCTGCTAAAAATAGGCAATAAAACAATACCTCCAAATCCTGCTAAAGATACCAAGGCGCCTATAAGACCGAATGCTGCAGTATAATATCCTATAAACTCTGCTCCTACAAAGCGCCCAAGCATTATTTTATCTATATTTCCGAAAAAGACTCCTGAGAGGACAATTATAGATATTGGAATGAGAAAATGATTAACCTCTTTTCTATTTTTCAGAGATAGCCCTGAGTTGTCTGCTTTTAAGAATAAGGATTTTTTCTTAATGATTATTGACAAGTATAAGCTGGAAAACAAATAAGAAACAGACAACCCTATAATAACATAAAAAAGAATTATTTCATTAGACAAAGAAATTTTTAATGTATAAATTACTGCTAACGGGACTAAAATCACCCTTGCTATCTGAAAAATAATTTCTTGATAAAAAACCCCCCTAAAATAATTTGAAGCCTGTAAAATAGAAGAAAATAGGCTCATTAAATTTATGAACAGTATATAAAACACTCCTGCAACCAAAGCAAGAAATAATGGCTTTTGATAATAAACCTCTGAAATAAATCTGGAGGTAATTAATAATAGAAATGCGGATATAAATATCAACACTATTTTTAATTTTCCAAGATATATAACATATTCTTTTGCTTTTTTATTATTGTTTTTACCTAAAAATTTGGAAACATAACGAACGAGTGTTGAATTTACACCTAATTCAGAAAATGCACCAAATATTAATATTGTGCTTAAAGCCAGACTATACAAACCAAAAAGCTCGGGCATCAGCAATCTTGCCAGTATAATAGTAAAAATTAAACTACCTATTTTTGCGACAATGCTTGTTGAAAATTGATAGAGGCTGTTTTTAATTGCAAGCCCTATATTTCCTGAAAAATCTCTTTTTTTAATTCTTCTAAAAATTTCTTTTATATCTCCTTTTTCTTCTTTAATCAAACTCTGTTTCATAGTTCGTCAAGGTTTTGTTAGTTTTTATTCTTTATGAAAATTGTTTTATTCTAATTTAGAAAATTTAAAAAACCGACTATTAACAAAATGATTTCACTCTTCCATTTTCTTTATTATCTCACTGAAAGCAGGACGGGTTATGAATACTCCGACGCTGATTCCTATTATTGTTGTTATTGCAAATCCCTTGAGAAGCCCGGCACCAGCCCATAAAAGGGGGAGAAGAGAGACAAGCACAGTAAAATAAGCTCCGATGATAATTACAAACGCCCTCTTTATTTTTTGTTTTAGAGTCAGGATTGCTTTTTGCTTTGCCTCATCTAAGATAACTATCTGGTCATCAAATCCAGTACCTATTGTCGCTAAAATTCCTGCAATGCTCATTAAATCCAGATTCCATTTAATAAAAGATGCAATTCCTAAAATCAGGATTATTTCTGAAAAACTAGTCAGAATTAATGCAAGAGAAGACTTGAAATTTCTGTATCTGATAAAAACAACTATTGAAGAAGAAATCAGGGCCACCATTCCTGCTATGAGAATGAATTTGGTAAACTGGTTTCCTAAAACAGGGGAAATTGTGTCAAGTTTTGCTATTTCTAATTTGTATGGAAGACTTCCTGTAATAAGAATTGTCTGGAGTTTGTGCATGGAACTTTTTGCATCATCATAAGCAAAATCCATTGTTGTTCCTGAACCTGAACCCTGTATTGAAATTTGCGGTTCAGCTCTTCCTTTCAGTCCCTTGCTAATAGAAAGGCTATCCACAAGAATATCATCAACATATAAATCAAGGGGTTTATCCAGATATTCAGAATTATTAAGGCTTATTCCCAATTTATCTGTAATTTCTGCGTGCCTTTTCGCTGCATCTGCACTTAAAGTCACTGAAAATCTGAAATTAGCATAGTAATTTCCGTCAGAAGACTGTTGTGGTGTTTCTATATATGCACATGTTGCATCATTTCTGCAGACAGAGGCAATGTCCTGTTCTCCTCCAATAAACACGGTTTCATTTCCTATCTTAGCCTCGAATTTACCCTGCTGAGAAACCATTTCTTTCAAATCTTTTGGTGTTGCCCCTGCAATTTCTATCAGCATAAAATGGTCTCCTGTTAAATCAGATACAGGAAGAACCTTTAAATCCGTCAGCCCAAATTCATTTAATCTGTTACGGGTTATGTCCACCAAATCAGCTACTTCCTCAGATGTTAATTTTTTCCCTTCTGCTTTTACCAGGGCCCTTGAACCTCCTGCAAGGTCGAGCCCAAGTTTAATATTTGTCCTCTGGACTTCTGAAACTGTGATTTGCGGTGCTTCTTTTGAATATAAAATTATTTCATTTTCATTTGTTTTGAGGATTGTTTTCACACTTTGATTAGAAATGTATTTTCCATATAAGGTATTTGTAAAATCTTCAAGATTTTTTATTTCTCTTCCGTCAATTTGGGTAATTACCTGCCCCTGCCTCAACCCTTGCTCAAAAGCTGTTGAATTTGAATCCACGCTTGTTATTAAGACCCCTTTCTGAAGAAAATTCGGAGTTATGAAAATTGATATTAAAGCCAAAACTAAAAGAACTATCAAAAGCCAAATCCTGAATCCAAGTTTAAGTCTCATTTTCTTTTTTCAACATACCATTTAATTATTGAGGCATTGGTTATCCAGGTGTTGAATATATCAAATCCAAGCCCTATGACTAATATTGTAAAAATCTGCGTCAGCACAGCTGAAAAAGAACGAACAACAAGCAGGGCAACCCCGATAGCAACAAGAGAAGTTAATGTCATGGTTATTCCTGTTTTAAATGCACCATAAATTCTTTCGTTTATAGAGCCTTCTGTTCTCTTCAAAAGCCTGTTATTTAGAAGAATATCTGTATCAACAGAATAACCTATAAGCATTAAAAAGGCCACAATTCCTGCAGTTGACATTTTCAGCCCTAAAATATTCACAAACACTAAAGTCATTAAAATATCTGCAAATGCCGAGAGAATAACTGCTGCTGAAGGAACAAATGTCCTAAAAATTATAAAGACAACAGCTGCCATAAAAACAAAAGCTATCAGGATTGCTATCAGGAGCTGTTTATAAAAACTCGCACCCAGAGTTGATCCCGTGCATTCAAAACTGCTGTTCTCTCCGTCAATTAATTGGTAACCTAAATAACCCTCAAGAACATTCTTAATTTGGTTAATTTGGGATTCGTTACATCCTTCATTTTTGGTTTCAATAATTACTGCTTTCTGCTCCCGAGTTATCAAATCATAAACTTCCCTTACATTAATATCATCTAATTTTCCGGAAAGAGCCTGCTTCAATTCTTCAATATTTATTTTTTCAGAAATTGTGATGGTGGTTCCTCCTGTAAGGGAGATATCCTTGTGAATAAAATCTCCGTGCTGCTGATAAAAAGCCACCATATAAATAAAAGAAAAAATTAATATTGCCAAAGGCAGCAATAATAATAATTTGTAATGCCGATTATACCATTTTCCCTTTTGCGGTTCTTCCCCCTGATTTTGCTGTTCTTCCATCTTAAAAGATGCGCGGATCGGGATTCGAACCCGAGTCATCTGCTATCCTCAGATAATATGATGGAGGGCAGAGGTTCTACCACTGAACTATCCACGCACATAATAATATGCAAAAAACTATTTAATAAAGTTTACTAAACGCCCGAGGTAGGATTTGAACCTACGACTTCTTCCTTAGGGGGGAAGCACTCTATCCAGACTGAGTTACTCGGGCATATAAAACGAAGGATTCGAACCTTCGGTCAAAAATTTCTTACGAAATTTCATCGGGCTTGATTCGAATCTTCAATATTCTCGCTTCACTGCGAATGAGACACCCCATCTAAATTTGGAAATCTCACAATGCGGGAAGAAGGATTCGAACCTTCGCAAGCACTAAGCTACTGGAGCCTTAATCCAGCCCGTTTGACCACTCCGGCATTCCCGCTGAACAGGTTCACGAGACTTTCTTCCATCAATAACGTGTGAGCCTGTGAACTTTGAAAATATCAAAAATTAGAAGTATAAAAACTTATTTCAACCTACCATATAAATATTTTTAAAATCCAAAAATGATGTTCTTTGATGGTTAGTGAAAAGATAATAAAAGTGGCAATTATTGCAGGGGCAGCAAGTGCATTAGCATACAAGGATAAAAACCCAAGAGAAACCAATGAACAGATAATTCAGAAAGTAACAAAAAATATAAGGGAAATTCTTGAAAAAATTGACAAAGATTAAGACTGATAGCAACCTTTAAATAGAGGTTTTATTTTCAAAAATAGAGACGGCCATAGTAATTGGGTAATACCCGGTCCCATTCCGAACCCGGAAGTCAAGTCAATTACGCCGTATGCGGTAGTGGCCGACAAGCTGCGAAGCGTTGGTGCTGTCTCAACTTTCTTTGATAATTTTAAGCATCATAAGACTTAAACCCAAACATATATTCCACTTTCATAATCTTTTTTAGAATTGGTAAACCCATAAATAAAAATTACTTCTTTCATAATCAAATTTGTTAAAAGAACTAATTAAAATTAACTTTTCTTAAATTTCCCGATTAATTCTATAAAATCTTTCTGCCCCAAGAAAACAGCCCTGCAGCAATATCTTTCAACCCCTAACTCATCGAGGACTTTTTTAGGTGATTCTCCTGCTTCTGTTCTCTTTTTGTATTCTTCCCATAAATGCCCTATGGGTTTTCCGCAGGAAAAACATCTGACAGGGACTATCATAATATTAATGCTCCATTATCATTTTTAAAACTTCCTATAGTTAAATTTATATATAATCCTTTATCTGTAATGCTGAGGTGTTGGCAATCAACCTCAGATGCCTAATTCTGAGATAATAAAATGAAACAGGATATTATTGAACTGAAAAACGTGGCAAAGCATTATGAAATGGGACATGACTTAGTCAAAGCCCTTGACGGAATTGATGTAAAAATAAATCAGGGAGATTTTGTTGCGATTGTCGGGCCCAGTGGTTCTGGAAAAAGCACTATGATGAATATGGTTGGTGCTCTGGACTTGCCGACAAAAGGAGTTGTTTATCTTGACGGAGAGGATATCACTTGTTTTGAAGAATCCCATCTTGCCCAGATAAGAGGAAACAAAATTGGCTTTGTTTTCCAGACTTTTAATCTGATTCCTACACTAACTGCTGCTGAAAATATTGCATTGCCTATGATTTTTCAGGGAATCGGCAAAGAAGAAAGAGTGGAGAGAGTTGAAAAAATATTAAAAGATGTAAATTTAATTCACAGAAAAAATCACCTGCCTAGTGAACTTTCCGGCGGTGAAAGACAAAGAGTTGCAATCGGAAGGGCACTGGCAAACAATCCAGAGGTAATTCTTGCAGATGAGCCAACAGGAAATCTGGACAGCAAAACAGGACTTGAAATTATGAACTTATTCAAACAATTAAACAAAAAAGGGAAAACAATAATCTTGGTTACTCATGATTTGAACTTAATTAAATATGCATCGAAAGTTTTAAAAATCAGGGATGGGAAGTTGGAGAACAGAAAAAAATGAAAACTAAATTCCTCTTAATAATCTGTATGTTTTTAATCAGTTTGGGCTTTATCTCAGCTGTGTCTGTCACAGATGTATCCACCTCTCCTGCAGAAGTTTCTCCAGGAGAAACAGTAAAAGTAACCCTCGAAATAGAAAACATTTTTGACTATGATGTTTATAATTTAAATGTTAAACTGGATTTGTCAGGAGAAAACGTGCCTTTTGCACCTTATGAGTCAAGTTCAGAGAAATTCCTGGATGAACTTGAAAGTGATGAGAATGAAGATTTTGAATTCAGATTAATTGTTCTTCCGGACACTTCCACAGGTATTTACAAAATTCCTGTGGAAATAAGTTATTCTTATAAAGAAGGAAATGACACTTTTCCAGGGAATAAAACAGAATTGATAAGTATTACAGTAAATTCAAAGCCTGAATTAAAGATTTCACTTGATGATTCTGCTGTTCTTATCAAAGGAAGAGAAAATACTTTTTCCATAAAGATAATTAATTCCGGGCTTTCTGATGTTAAGTTTGTTTATATAAGTATCAACGAAACCACAAAACTGAAAATTTTCTCAGAGAAAGAGCAGTATATAGGAGATATAGACAGCGATGATTTTGACAGCGCCAAATATAATGTTTATCTTGAAGAAGATACGCCGAATTCAATTTCTCTGCCTGTAACATTAAAATTCAGAGATTCAACAAATAAGGAGTTCAGTGAAACCAAAACACTCACATTAAAAATATATTCCCTAAAAGAAGCCCAGGCACTAGGGCTTGTCAAAAAACCAAATTTCCTCCCATATGTGATTACTCTTGTTTTACTTGCAGGATATGTTGTTTATAGAATTCTGAAGAAGAGAAAATTAAAGAAAGACAGGAGATAAAATGAAAGACTATTTCTTTCTTGCATTTAACAATCTTAGAAGAAGAAAACTGAGAAGCTGGCTGACTATGATTGGAATTTTCATAGGCATTGCCGCGGTTGTTGCTTTGATTTCTCTCGGACAGGGCATGCAAGGTTATATTAATGAAGAATTTGAAAAACTCGGAAAAGATAAAATTATGGTTCAGCCGACAGGTTTTGGAGTTCCTGGTTCTGGCACAAGTAAATCATTAATGCTCACAAATGATGATTTGAAATTTATACAAAATGTAAATGGCGTTGAATGGGCTCTGGGAATGCTTTATAAGCTCGGACAGGTAGAATTCAAAAAAGAATCAAAAGTAACTTATGCGATTGGGCTGAATCCTGAAGACATCGAACTTATGGCAGAAATACAAAGCTTTGAAATACAGGACGGCAGATGGTTAAAACCTGGTGACAAGTATAAAATTGTTGTGGGATATAATCACGGATATGGGGATATCTGGAAGAGACAAACAGAATTGGGGGACACATTAATAATTGAGGGAAAAGAGTTCAAAGTTATAGGGATTGTAAAAAAGATAGGAAACCAATATGACGATTCCCAGATTTATATTTCAAAAGAAATTTTAAAAGAACTTTTTGAAACAGGTGATGAGGAAAGTTATATTATGGCAAAAGCAGCACCTGGTTTTGAACCTGAAGATGTAGCAGAAAGTATTGAAAGAAAACTAAGACAATCCAGGGATGAAAAAGAAGGGCAGGAAACCTTCTCTGTCCAGACTTCAGAACAGCTTCTGCAGAGTTTTCAGAATATTTTCGGGGTTGTTCAGGCTGTTCTAGTTGGAATTGCTGCAATTTCCTTGATTGTTGGAGGAATCGGGATTATGAATACAATGTATACTGCAGTATTAGAGAGAACAAAAGAAATTGGGACAATGAAAGCAGTCGGAGCAAAAAATTCCGACATTCTGTTTATATTTTTATTTGAATCTGGTTTGCTGGGATTGGTTGGGGGCGCTATAGGTATTGGAATAGGAATGGGGCTTGCCAAAGGAGTGGAATATGCTTTAAGTGCAAGTATAGGAAGTTTTCTGCAGGCACATTTTTCCTGGTATTTAATATCAGGGGCCCTGGCTTTTTCTTTCTTAATAGGAACTGCATCGGGAATTTTCCCTGCAATGCAGGCAGCAAAATTAAAACCCGCTGATGCTTTGAGGTATGAATAATTTCATAAACAAACACAAATCTTTAAAAACCAATTTTTCTTTTCTAATTCTTCAAAATTGGTGAAACATGAAAAAGTGTATTTACTGTGGTTCTGAAATTGATGATGAGTATGTTATAGATTTCTGTGAAAGATGTGGGGTAAAGGTCTGGGGGGAAAAAATGTTCGGTGCCATAGTTGAGAATATGGAAAATGCAAGAAAAAACGGGGATCTCTGCAATCAAAGAGCGGACAAAATAGAACAATTCAAATCTTCTTTTTAGTCATTAATTTCAAAAGATAGTTTTTTAAATATAATCCTTCTGACTAAATTATGGTTCAAAGAAAAAATATAAGAACTCGCGGAAAAATACAACTCAGCAGATTTTTCCAGAAGCTGGAGAAAGGAGATGCTGTCTCTGTTGTAAGAAATGTCTCTGTAAAATCAAATTTTCCTGTCAGACTTCAGGGAAGAACGGGGGTAGTTGAAAATTCACGGGGGAAGTTTTACCTTGTGCGAATCAAAGACAACAATAAAGAAAAGAAATTTTTGATTGAGCCAATACATTTAAAAAAAATGAAGAGCATGAAAAGATAGAAAATGATAAAAGATAACAAAGCCGTGAGCATGGCCGAAGTAACGCAATATTTGAGTAAAGAAGAAGATAGCGACGCTGCTCTTTTGGGATTTATTAAAAAACTTACAAAACTTAAGCCTGATAAGGCAAAGGAACTTAAAAAGAAATTAGAGGAATTGGATATAATCAAAATAAATGAAAAACAAATCTGCAAAATGGCGGATTTTCTTCCTGAAACCTCTGAAGAATTAAACAAAATTACTTCTGACATCGGACTAGATGAAGATGAAACAAAAAAAATTCTGGAAACAATTAAAAAATCCAAATAAAAAAAATGAGCAAAGACGAACATGCAATAATCCTAGAATACCTACCAAATGGATATCCCCTAGAGAAAAAGATGATTCCTATAGCACAGGCTGTAGGAGAGATGAACCTTACTCTTTTGGAATTGGTTCCCCGAAGAGGAATTAATTTGAAAATTGGCGAGAAGGTGTATATTGGGGAGGGAAAAAGAGACAAAATATATTACATCTTAGGAAGATTAAATAAGGAAAAAATTACTGAATCTGCAAAAGAACAGCTTAAAGATTTTATAAGAAAGATAGTAAAAGAGCAGGAAAAAAAGTTTGTTGAGTTTTTCAATAAAGCAGAGGCAATAAACAAAAGAACCCATCAGATAGAACTTATTCCTGGAATTGGTAAGAAGCACATGCAGGAAATCCTTAAAAAAAGGAAAGAAAAGGAATTTGAATCTTTTGAAGATATGAAAAAAAGAATTCAAAATTTGCCTGCCCCCGAAAAAGCCGTGGAAAAAAGAATATTTCAGGAATTAACAATATTAGAGAGGTATAATCTTTTTTGTTAAAATGGCGGAAAAATCAAAAGAAGAAAAATATGAAGAAAAACTAGTTAGAATTATCTCCAAAGATATTGAAGGGGGGGTGCAGATATATCCTGGGCTCACAAAGATAAAGGGGGTTTCATGGGGGCTGGCCAATGCGGTCTGCACAAAATTAAAAATAGATAAAAGAAGAAAAATCGGCTCTTTATCAGAAGAGGAAATAAAAAAGATTACTGAATTTTTAAAAAATCCTGAAGTTCCGGAGTATCTGCTAAACAGAAGAAAAGATTTTGAGACTGGAAAAGATCTTCATTTAACAGGAAGTGATTTGGAATTACAAAAAGAATTTGACATAAAAAAATTAAAGAAGATAAAAAGTTACAGGGGGCTGAGGCACATGAGCGGATTGCCTATGCGGGGGCAAAGAACAAAGAGTCATTTCAGAGTAAACAGAAGCAAAGGAGTGGGAATTAAAAGCAAGGCTAAAGAAAAAAAACAAGTAAAAAGTTATGAAGGGATGAAAAAATGAAGAAAAAATTAAAAATTTTTAGTCCAATTGAAGGGAGAATTTTCAAATGAAAAGAAAACATAAGAGATATTCCCGGCCAAAAAGACCTTTTGAGAAAACCAGAATAGAAGAAGAAGTAAAAATAAAAAAAGAATTTGGACTGAAAAATAAAAAAGAGATTTGGAAGGCAGAGGCGAAAATTAAATCTATAAGGGAAAAGGCAAAAAAATTAATCGGTGCAGGTTCTGAAGAACAAAAGGTTTTACTAGGCAGATTAAAAAAACTTGGACTTAATGTGAATTCTATTTCGGATGTATTGGGACTTGATAAGAAAGATTATCTAAACAGGAGACTGCAAACAATTCTTGTAAATAAGAAACTGGCCCGGACTTCAAAAGGTGCCAGACAATTAATAACCCACAAAAAAGTTTTAGTAAACGGAGAGGTTGTTCAGATTCCTTCATTCATAGTTCCTGTTGAATTAGAAAATAAAATAAACCTGAAACAAGGAATTAAGAAAAATAGAAAAATAAAAAAAGCAAAAATTGAAAATCCTGGAGATGAAATTTCGGAGGAAGACTAATGGAAAAAGAAAAAGATGAAATCAAAAAAGAAAAAAAGAAAAAAGAAATAGAAGCCGTACTGAATATTTATTCTTCTTTCAACAACACAATAGTTCACGCCACAGACATGTCTGGAAAAACATTAGCCAAAGTCACCGGAGGAATGGTTACAAAACACAGCAGATTAAAGGCCAACCCAACTATTGCGATGTTCATTGCCAAGAGGGTTGCAGAGGAACTGACAGAACTCGGAGCCAAATCCCTTTATGTAATTATAAGGGCAAAAACAGGAAATCCTTCGCCGGGACCAGGAGCCAACACAATAATAAAAAGTTTATCCAGAGAGGGATTTAAAATCATAAATATCCTTGATTCCACAAAATTTCCGAGAGGAGGCCCAAAGAAACAGGGAGGGCGTAGAGGCAGGAGAGTATAAAATTGCCAAAACTTTTAACAAAGTCCGGAGGGAGAAGGGTTTAAATAAGCCCCTTATAATAATTCAACATGAAACTAATTGAAAAAAAAGAGAATAAGATAATATTTAGTGCAGAAATAGATGAAAGTCTGGCAAATGCTATAAGAAGATATGTAAATCAGATTCCAATATTTGCAATTGATGAGGTTGAAATCTCAAAAAATGATTCTCCGCTGTATGATGAAACAATTGCCCACAGAATAGGATTAATCCCTCTTAAACAAAATAAAGCAGATGAAAAAAAAGTTCTTAAATTAAAATTGGCAACAAGCAAAGAGGGAATTGTTTACTCCGGAGAGTTAACCGGGAATTTAAAAGTTAGTTATGATAAAATACCTATAACCATATTAAACAGGGGGCAGGAATTAGAGGTTGTTGCAATTGCAAAAGCAGGAAAGGGAAGCGAGCACTCAAAATTCTCTCCTGGACTGATGTTTTATAGAAATCTCTTTGAAATTAAAATTGACAAGGAATGCCCTAAAGAAGTTACTGAAAGCTGCCCACAGAATCTTTTGAAATTAAAGGATGGAAAAGTAGTTGCAGAAGATGTTTTCAAATGTGATATGTGCGGAAGCTGCGTAGACTTTTTTAAGAAAAGAAAAAAAGAGCAGATAGAGATAACCCCTGCAAAGGAAGTAATAATTAGCATAGAATCGTTCGGGCAGATTGATGAAAAAGAGATATTCAAAGAGTCTGTAAAAGCGCTGAAAAAAGACCTTGCAGAAGTATCCAAAAAAATCGAAAAATAGTTTTCTAAAGATTTTTATATCTTTCTTTCTCCTTCATTTTAGTATATTAGAAATGCGGATATGCCGGAGTGGTCAAACGGGGCAGACTCAAGATCTGCTGGCTTAGTGCCTACAGAGGTTCGAATCCTCTTATCCGCATTAGAAAGATAGTTAGGATTTCTCAAAGCCGTGAAAACTCTGCAGTTTTTGTAATTATAAAATTTCAATAAAGAATATAAAGGAACAATGATTATTATTTTTTAAAAATGACAGGAGTTCGGGGCAAAAGGAAAGGGGTGCACACAAAAATTAGAGAGTGCAAAAATGGATTTCTACAAAAAAATAAAGATAAGAAAAATAGGGGGGATTATTTAGGCAGGTATAATCAAAAACCAGATACAGTTACAAAAAAAGGAAAATATTCAAAAGGGGTTTACAGATACAAACCGGAAACCAACACCAGAGAATTGTTGGCTATAGAAAAATATTTTGACGCCACTCCTAAAAAAAAGATTAGTGAGAGATTAGACGAAATTCTTAAAGAGAATCCCAAAATAAAAGAAAAGAAATCACCTTTATTAGGAATAATATATGGGCTTCTGAATGAAATATTAACTACAGACAGAATAATGGAGGTATATCCTACTCTAAACTTGGGGGATGCAACTGACAAACTAATAAATATGGGAAATTATTCCAGAAATGACGGAGAAGAATACATTACTATGCTTACAAGACATTACATAAAAAGTGAGGAAGAGGCAGACATACTTGCCCAAAATATTTATAAATAGACATTCACTCGGATTTTTACCTGCGAGTTAATCGCGCTTTAGCGGGAAATTTTTTCTCGTTGATTAAGATGGAAACAAAAATAAATAAGCAATTGCAGAAAAAAACAAATCCTGAACTAGTAAAAACTATTTTAGCCTGTAAAAACAAAGAAAAATGGGGGGAAATTGGGAAGATTCTTTCAGGCTCGGTAAAAAAAAGATTTTGCTTAAATCTTGAAGAAATAAATAATCTTTTCAAAGAAGATGAACAAATCGTTATTCCAGGTAAGGTTTTATCGCAGGGGGCGTTAAACAGAAAGATAAAAATTATTGCCCTGGGCTTTTCTGAAAAAGCAAGGGAAAAATTATTAAAATCAGGAAACAAAATTTCCAGCATATATGCAGAAATTAAAGCAAATCCTGAAGCTAAAGGACTTAAAATTTTAAAATGAAAATCATCGACGGCAAAAACGCGGTTCTTGGAAGGCTTGCAAGCTATGCTGCGAAAGAGGCTCTGAAAGGCGAAGAGATAGTCATTCTGAATTGCGGGCAAGTAGTTATAACTGGGAACAAAAAAAATATTCAGGAAGAATTCAGAAAAAAGAGGGGCAGGGTTGGAAGCGGACAGAAAGGGCCAAAACATTCCAGGACAAGCGAGAAAATAATCAAAAGAACCATAAGGGGTATGCTTCCTGAACACAGATTTGGTAGAGGGAGTGAGGCATTTAAAAGAATAAAGTGTTATTCCGGAATTCCCAAAGAATTTGAAAAAGAAAAGAAAATCGTCGGGGGAAAAGAGAAAAAAACTAAATTTATTTCAGTAAATGAGGTTTCAAAAGTATGAAAATAATAACTTCCGGAAAAAGAAAAAGTGCAGTTGCAAGGGCTGTTCTTATTGAAGGTGCTGGAAGAATTAGCATAAACAGAAAAGATTACAGGAATCTGCAGATTTTTGACAGATTAAAAATAGAAGAACCATTAAGGATTGCCGAAAAAATCCTGGAAAAAATTAATTTTGATGCTGAAATAAATGTGAAGGGGGGCGGAGAAAAAGGACAGATTGAAGCGGCGAGGATTGCACTGGCAAAGGCAATTGTGGAATTTTCAAATAATAAAGAATTAGAAAAAGCCTTTTTAGAGTATGACAGAAATCTGCTTGTAGCAGATATCAGGAGAAAGGAAGCATATAAACCCGGTGACAGCAAGGCAAGAAGAAAAAGACAGACTTCCTATCGTTAGGTTTTCTGCATCAATTTTTAACAAATTGCTGGAAGGAAGAGGCAGACGAGTTATAGATAAGATTTATTAAGAATATTTTCTTAAAGTAGATATGGCAAAAAGTAAAAAATTAAATCCAAATCAAGCAATTATTATCCTTGGAAGTTTTCTGACGCTCGGTGGATTAATCTCCTTAATACTGAATTATTTAAATTCGGACAAGATAAGTTCTTTTGTTTCCTCAGCATTTTTATTATTAATGGGGATTATTATGATCTTTTTAGGAATCAAAACAGAGATATAATTGTTATTTCAATTCTGGTTTTTCTAACTTATTTTGGATTTTTTATTCCCAATCTTTCTAATTTATCCTGAACGTGGTTGAAGAGAGTTGAAGAGATGAGGGGCTGATGGGTTCCCTGATGTGTCTGCCCATCAAACTTGACTTTTCCTAAATAAGCCTGGTTCTTAAGTATTTTTTTCAACCCATTTACTGAAAAACCATATTTTTTTGCTAATTTAGTCAGGCTAATATCCTGATTAAGAAATTCCTGAAAAACTTCCTGGACCTGGAAAGAGTTCTGGGCTGGAATAAGCTTTTTGTTTTCCATTTTATAGCCCCAGGGAGCCCTCGTTATTGGATTTCCATCCCTTGCCTTTTTATCCATTGAAAACTTAGTTCTATCCCCTGTAACATTTCTTTCAAATTCTGCAAATGCAGAGATAATATGGAACATGAGCTTTCCAGAAGCACTTGTTGTTTCTATCTTATCCTGGAGAGAGATAAAATCAATATTCCATTTTTTCAGCTGTTCAATTGTTTCAATCAAATCCCTCAGGCTTCTTGAAAACCTATCTAACTTGTAGATTAAGATTGCCTGAAATTTATGAGATTGGGCATCTTGCAGTATTTGCATCATCTCTGGCCTGTGTGTAATATCTTTTGCAGATTTTCCTTCATCTTTGTAAATTTTAAAAATTGCATATCCTAAAGCAGATGCATAATTTTTCAGGGCTTCTTCCTGAGCAGCTAAAGAAATTCCCTGCCTTGCTTGTTCTTCTGTTGAAACACGGACATAAATCGCTGCTAATTGCTTATTTGATCCTATTTTATTTCACCTTTATAAGTAGAATAATGTGCACTAAGGTTTAAAAAGCTATGGTTCACGTGTCTTTAGGGTGCCCTAAGTGCTCGTTTTATAGAAAGAAATGGAAAAAGAAAGGAAAATTGGCAGAATTGCACGAACTATTAAATAATCTTTTAAGGAGCTCCCATATTTTTCTGTTGTTTAGTTAGCTCCCTTTGGCTTAAAATTGAGAGAAGAATCGCAGGAATCAAAAATAACCAATCAACCAGAAAAGCCAGAACAATAAAAAGAAGAGCCATTAGCGAATAGATTACAACTTTTAAGTTTTTCATTTAGTTTAGATGTTTTTAAGGTTTATACAGATATATTGTGTGGAGTTTTTAGATTAGCTTTGTTATTTTCAATGTTTGGCCAAACTCTATGATGCATATGGCCTTTCCCATTAATTGTATATATTAAGTAGTGCATTGGGATTGAATACTCGACTAGTTCAACCCCCTTCTTTTATTTTTTGTTCTTCAATATCCAAATATTCAGCATATTCTCCTTTTTCTAATTCATGCTTTTTTGGGCCATATTTTACTAATTTTCCCTTAAAATTAACAATATGCAATATTTTTGCATTTAATTCTTGATAGCCTGTGGAAGTTATGCACTTAGGTTGGCTTAGTTTATGTTTTGGTATTTTTGGGTGTTTAAGGCTGTTTAAACAGCCTGTTTGCCCTTATTTTTTTCGACAAACACCCTATTTTTTAAGGAAAAATGGAAAAAGATGGTGAAAAATTAAAAGAAGAAATAATAGATTAGTAATGCGTTTTTCGTCGAAAAACAAAAAATATTTAAATAGATTATGGTAAGTTATATTATGTTTGGTTGGTTTTTTAGAAAAAAAGAGGTAGAACAGATAAAAGAGGACACAAAGAAGGGATTTGATTCTGTCAAAAAAGACATTATAAGTATGAGTGGGTGGATTAAACATCTGGATTCTGAAAAAAATTTGCATAAAAAAGAGATAGATGAATTAAGTGAAATTTTATCGTCGGTAAAAGAGGAAGTTGAAGGACTTAAAAATGTCTTATCAATAATGAATGAGCTTAAACCTAAACAGTTGTTTAAAACAAACAAACAGATGTTTAACAAACAAACAGGTGTTTATGCTGTTCAAACAGGTGTTCAAACAGGTGTTCAAACACCAAATTTAGACCAATTTTCAATAACAGAAAGGGCTATACTTTGGATATTATTAAATACAGACATGAAACTTGGATATGATGATTTAGCTTCTATGCTGGGCAAAGAGAGATCAACAATAAGGGGGCAGATAAATGCAATAAAACAAAAGAATAGGGAGTTAATTGAAGAAGAAACAGAAAAAAATGGGAAAAAGAGAGTGTTTATACCTGAAAATATGAAGGAAAAGATGCTCAAAAAAATAAAAGTGAGAGTTAATAACAAAAGAAAAGCATAATAAAATAAGAAAAAACAGCATACAGAAGGCAAAAATGAGTGTTATTTGAATCTGAAATAGTTTAAAAAAAGGGGTTTTAGGGGCTATAAAGAAAAGATAATAGTTATTCGGTAAGGGGCTTTTTACCTATTATAAATCCCTTAACTTTAAGATAGTTGAAAGGGGGGCTATTCTCTTAAGTTCCTGAGAGATGGTAAGCTGCACCTGTTTATTCTTAATCTTCTTTTTCTCGACGGGAATTCCCTTATTTATTAGTCTTCCAACATAATCCCGGACCGAACTCTCTGTCAGATTCAGTCTTTTGGCAAGAGATCTATAGTCGGTAAAGCCACTCTCTTCTGCCAACTGATAGATTGTAGAAAAAACAAGAAGTTCTTGCTCTGTAAGCCGTTTAAACTTTAACCTAATTTCTTTCTTGATATTATCCAGGGTATCAAGGATTTCCAGAGCATTTTGGAAGGAATTTTCTTTAAAAGAGGGTGTTTTTAGGCTCTGTCTGTCTGTCTGTCTGTCTGTCTGTCTGTCTGTTGGAACCCCTTCGTTTCCTGTGGAAATACCCAAATTTAGGGGGCTTGGGTGTTCAGGGGAGGGGGGATGTGTTGGAAAGGGTACTGGAGACGTTGCCTTTTTAGTTGCTTGTGTTGAAACCAAATTATCAAGTTTTTTTACTATTTTTTCCAGGATTCTGCACATTTCATCCATCTGTCTCTTTGTATTAATCAGTTCTTCCTTTAACTGGTCTGTCTCTTCTTTTAAGAAAGAAATGTCTTGTTTTACTCTTTGAAAAGATTCCCTGATATTATCCATAAAAAAATTGAAAATTCAGAAGTATAAAAGCTTTCAGATAATGAAGAATATTAATCTTTTAGATTAGTTTTATATGCCTGATAAGCCCCATCACTCATTTTCCACCTGCTCCTTGTTTTGTAGTCTATCCCTTTGGGATTCTTCTTTATCTCTATAACGAGTTTATTCTTTTTCAGCCCAGATAATATCTTTTTAATAAATTCTTCATCCCGAGCCATTTCCTTTGCAATATGGCGGGTAAAGAGAGGAGAAGGATTGCAGGAATATAGGAGAGCCAAAATCTGCTCGGAAATTTTCTCTTTTTTCTCTTTGGATATTTTCATAAGCTATAGAAAAACTTTGTTATTTAAAACCTTATGCTGATCTTGCTAGTCTTTTTTTTCCTGAATTTTCAGAGTGGGGAGCTGAAAATGAATGGGGAGATTCATCTCTTCCTCTAATTGAATCGCCCTTAAACCTGCTTTTCTCATAATAATATTAAAAAGAGTTTGCCTAAACTCGCTTGGCATTTGCTTGCCTTTCCATTCTTTCAAAACCTCTTTTGCCATCTTGGGTTCCAGAGAAAGAACAATGTTTCCTTCTAAATCTATTTTTGCCAGTTCTGGCTCATAATCCAACCCAAAAGTGAATTTCACAGCAAGAATTTCCTCTCTTGTTTTTAGCATGTCTGCCTTTGTAGATAATATATTTGAAACATCTATCCGCGTTCCTATCTTTAAATTTTCCACCCTATCTTTAAATTTCTCCACCTGGACTTTTGTAAAATTAAATCCTAAAATTTTCATGTTTTATTATCTAAATATTAGTATTTAAATATTTATATATTATATTAAATTTTTAAAGAAAACCCTAAACAGAACAGACTATATTCAATAATTAATTTTTTATATTAAATCTTCTTCAGAAACAATCACAAAATCACCAATAGCAATGATTGAACTATGGGGAATTAATATCTCATTAGAAGATGTTTTTTCCAGATTTAAATTTCGGGCATAAATTGTGGGGTCTTTTACAACAACATTAATCAATTCACCGGATCTTGTTTCAAAAGTAATGTCCTTAACAAAGCCCAACCTTTTTCCTTCTTTGGTTACAATCATCTTCCCGATAAGAGCATTGAAAGGATTCTTGTTGGTTGTTTGCATACTTAATGTAAAAGAGACTAATTTATAAATTTTTCTGTAAAATTAAATAGATTTAGGAGTATATACTACCACCCAATATTGCCCCCTCCTTTGTTTCCTATGGAAGGCTTTATAAAGCAATTTTAAATTTTTGGGTTTTTTGGTTTGTATATAAAAATTTGTATTGTAGAGAATAATAATAATAATAATAATAATAATAATAATAATAATTTTTATTCAGCAAACATAATAATAAGGATTATAATCTTAATTTTAATACCTATTTAAATAACAAATAATAATTGGTGCAGGCTCTTTCCCCTCAATAAAAAATTATTTCTTATTTCTTTGTAATGCGGGCTAGCAATCAAGCAAAATCAAATTTTAAGCAAAAATACATATAATTAAGTAAAACTAATTTTTTATAGTAATAATCACACATTTCAACAAAGCCAAATTCCATTAGAAATTAAGGTGTCTTTCTTTAGGAGTAGTCATAATCTTTTATATAAGTGTGTCTTTTTTTATCGTAGGAAAATTTGCTTTGCGGTGTTTTTCCATAAGAAATGAATGTGGGTGCTAAATGACAGGAGAATTAGATAAAATATTTGATACATTTGATAGAAAAGGGATATTCAAAGACAAGTCCCTTCTTCAGATTAATTATCAACCAGAAGAAATTTTGCATCGTGGCGAGCAGATAAAGCAAATTGCGTCCATACTCGCACCAATACTTAGGGGGGAAAAAGCAAGTAATTTATTCTTATATGGAAAAACAGGAACAGGAAAAACTCTTTCTATTCAATATGTAAGAGAGCAATTGCTGAAACGGGTTAAAGAGTATGATGGTTTTAATATCAAGATAGAATATCTGAACTGCAAATTAAAAAAGGTTTCAGATACTGAATATAGAATTTTGGCAGAACTGATAAAGAAGTTGGGTGGGGAAGTTCCTGTAACCGGGCTTCCGACACAATCTGTTTATAATATTTTTATTGATTTAATTGATTCTGAAAAGCAATTGGTGGTTTTGATTCTTGATGAAATCGATCAGGCAGTCAAAAAAATTTCAAGTGACTTTCTTTATAATCTCACCCGACTGAATTCAGAACTTTCAAAAACACAGATATGTCTCGTGGGAATAAGCAATAATCTGACTTTTTTAGACGAGTTAGACCCTCGTGTAAGGAGCTCTCTTTCAGAAGAAGAGATTGTGTTCCCACCTTATAATGCCTTGCAGTTGCAGGACATTCTAAATAAAAGGTCAAGGGGGGCGTTTAAAGAAAATATTTTAACTACAGGGGTGGTTGCTAAGTGTGCCGCATTTGCTGCAAGAGAACACGGTGATGCTAGAAGAGCCTTGGATTTGCTTAGGATTGCAGGGGAACTTGCAGAAAGGGACAATTCCAACAAAATTCTGCTAAAACACATAGATGGGGCAAATAATAAGATAGAAAGAGACAAAATTCTTGATGTGGTTAGTTCAGAGCCGAAGCAGTTTCAATTGGTGTTATATTCTATAATTTATTTATTGGAAAAGAATAAAAAAGATTCTATTTTTACCGGCGACGTTTATAATTTATATGCAGATTTGTGCCTGAAAAATAAGTTAGAAGTTTTGACGCAGAGAAGAGTCAGCGATATAATTCAGGAGTTTGATATGCTCGGCATCATAAATGTCAGGATTATTTCGAAGGGAAGGGGAGGGCGAATGCGGGAAATAAAATTGGCAATAACAAATAATATAATTCAGCAAGCAAAGAGGATAATTGAAGATTCTCTGGATTATAAATAAAATAATATAAACTTTAGGAAGCAAGATGAATGAAAATTCGCATGATGTTGTAGTTACAGGAATAGTTATAAAAGACGGAAAATATCTGATCACTCAAAGAGCATTAACAAAAAAGAATTTTCCAGGGAAATGGACTGTTCCCGGCGGAAACCTGGAAATAAAAGATTATCTGGGCAAAGAAAAAGATACAAGCGTTCATTGGTATAATATTCTGGAAGAAGTTTTAAAGAGAGAAATTAAAGAAGAAACAGGTTTGGAAATAAAGAATATAGGTTATATCACAAGCATGACTTTTATTAAGCCGGACAATTCTCCAAGTTTAATAATAAGCCTCTTTGCAGAGTATGCAGAAGGAGAAATAATCCTGGATAGTGAATCAATAGATTACAAATGGGTTAGTCTGGAAGAAGCAAAAGAGTTTGATTTAATTGAAGGAATCTATGAAGAATTAGTCATGCTTGATAATTTATTGAAGGGAAACAAGATAAGCGAATGGAAAAAAGATTTAAAATGAGCAGGAATGTTTGCAGTTTTATATAGGGAAAAAATTAAATAATAAATAAAATGGGTTAAACCAATCAAAATGGATAAAGAAATATTAAAATTCGGGATGGAAAGAGGATTTCTTTTAGATAAAGATGTCCTGAAATTGCTGGGGGAAGTGGGGGACATAGAATCTGTAAAATTAATTTTAGAGAATATAAAAAAATATAGCGAAACAAAAATAATTACACGTGAAATTCTTGTGCATAATGCAGGGAGAGTCAGTAATCTCCTTTTATCCCTCCCTGAAACAGCAAGACAGAAATTTGAAAAGCTGAAAATTAAATTAGGGCTGGAAATTGAAATCTCGAAAGAGATTGTGGGCACTCCTGCTGAAATTGGCCCCATCAGGAAAGCAGATAATTTAAATCCTGTAAAAATTCTGTCTGTTCCCCCTTCCCATGCAAAAAAGATAGTGGTATCTGATTTTGTCGATTATTTCAGGGGGAGATTTTCAAAGATGAAAAGCATTTTGCAGGAAAATCCAAATCTCCCTAATCTGATTTCAATAGATAAAATTTATGGAAACAGGCAGGGTATTTCTATAATCGGCATGATTTCCAGTAAAAGAATGACTAAAAATAAAAATCTGCTTTTTGAAATTGAAGATCTGACTGGGAAAATAAGGGTGGTTGTTAATTCAAACAAGCCGGAAGTTTACAAAAAAGCAGAAAATATCTCTCTTGATTCTGTTTTGGGGTTCAGAGGGTCGGGAAGCAGGGAGATTCTTTTTGTGAATGATATTATTTTTCCAGATAGTGTGCTTCATGAGAAAAAAAATGCTCCTGCAGAAGAGTATGCATTATTTATAGGGGATTTGCATTTTGGAAGCAAGCGTTTTTTGAAAAAGGGGTTTTTAAAATTTATTGATTTTCTCAACGGAAAACTTCCAGGAACCTCTGAAGTTGGCAAAATAAAATATCTTTTTATTGTCGGGGATTTGGTAACTGGAATAGGAAATTATCCTTCTCAGGAAAGAGATTTGGAAATTTTGAATCTTGAAGACCAGTATCTACAGGTTGCTGAATTGCTAAGGCAGATAAGAAAGGATATTACCATAATTGTTTCTCCAGGAAATCATGACGGAGTTAGGTTAATGGAACCACAGCCCCTCTTGGATGAAAAATATGCCTGGCCGCTGTATAATTTAAAGAATTTAATATTCACCGGAAATCCGGCAACAGTGAATATCGCCGCAAGAAAAAATTTTCCCGGGTTCAATGTTTTAACTTATCACGGATTTAGTTATCAGTTTTATGCAAATAATGTTCCTTATCTTGTCTCAAAAAAAGCTATGAATGTTCCCGAAGAAATTATGAAATATCTCTTGAAAAACAGGCATCTTGCCCCTGCCCACACTTCTGTGCAGTATTTTCCCATGGAAGAAGATGCTTTGATGATAAAAATTATCCCTGACATATTTGTTTCAGGGCACACCCACAAAAGCGGAGTTTCATATCACAATAATATTCTGGTAATTTCTGCTTCCTGCTGGGAGAGCATGACTCCTTACCAGGAAAAATTCGGAAATGAACCTGATCACTGCAAGGTTCCTATGTTAAATTTAAAGACGAGAGAAATTAAAATTTTGGATTTTGAGGGGGAAGATGAAAATTGAGGTTATTAATATTGATACTGATGATGTTATTGTTGATTTTACAGGTGCATTTATATTATTCAATAATGAAAAATACGGGACAAACCTAAAAAGAGAAGATTTTACTTCATATTCTTTTGAAAAAGTAACCGGAGGAACAATCGGGGATGAACAAAAAAGGCTTTCTGAATTTTATAAAACAAATTATTTTAAAGAAATAAAACCCTTTCCATATTCTATTGAAACAATTAACCATTTAAAAAGATTTAATATATTGTATAATACTACTTCCAGGCCCAAAACAATTTCAAAAGAAACTTTAGAATTTTTTACAAATTATTATCCTGGCTGTTTTTCTGAAATTTTCTTTTCTTTTAACCACTATACCCAATGGAAAAATTGTGGGAAAACAAAAGCAGAAATCTGCTTGGATATCGCGGCCTCATTAATGATAGAAGATTCTCTAGAATATGCTCTGCAATGTGCTGAAAAAGGGGTGGAGGTTTTATTGTTAGATGCTCCTTGGAACCAAAATGGTAAACATAAGAATATCACACGAGTGTATGGATATCCTGATTATTGGAAAGAAATAGGGAGATTGTTACTATGAGCGAACAAATAAATGAAAAATTAAGAAAGATGCTTTATTCGAGAATAAACGAGATTGATGATTTGGAAATTAGAAAATTTGTTAAAGAAGTTTTAGATAGTGCTCCCGAAGGTTTTTGGACAACCCCTTGTAGTGGAACAGGAAGATACCATCCCCCAGAAAACCAGGGCAATGGGGGATTAATACGGCATTTAATTAAGTGCTTAGTGGTCGCTAAAGATTTATGCAGGTATTTTGGGGTATCTCAAGAAACTAAAGATATTGTTCTTGCGGCTATATTTTTGCATGATATAAAAAAGAATGGGGAACCTTGGAAAGAAAATACAGATATGAATCATGGAAAAATGGGGGCAGAGTTTCTAGGTAAATTTGAATTAAAAGAACCTTATAAAACAAAAATTAAAAATTGCGTAAGATATCACCTTTACAGATTTACAGGAACAATGGGGGATGTTGAAAGAGCATCAAACCCCACACAAGAAGAAAAGATAACCCAATTGACAGATTTATTTTGTGCTAGAAAATATGCTTCATGGTTGCCTGGTTTTGAAGTTCCTCAAGAAGCAATAAATAATTTCTCAAATAAATTTCAGTCAAGTTTAGATTTATATTAAGATGAACATCCAGCAATACTTCCTAGATTTGGAAAAAGATGTGAGGCAGATTTATGAACTTGCAGAAAAAGCAAAAGCAAAAGGTCTTGATCCTGTTGATAAGGTTGAAGTTCCCCTTGCTATGAGCATGGCTGAAAAAGTCGTAAATTTAATCGGAACAGTTTACCCCCAGGCAATTGGTTCTGGAATTACTGAAAGAATTCTTGAACTTGAAAAAGAATACGGGAAATTGAGTGTCACTCTTGTTTTTAAAATCGCAGAAGAAGTTGCAAAACAGAAATTCTGCAAATTTTCCAGTTTGCTCGACGCTATTGATGCAGGAATAAGAATCGGTTTCGCATACATCACATTAGGCGTTGTTTCCTCGCCAATAGAGGGGTATACTGGAATTAAAGTGAAGAAAACCAAGGAAGGAAAAGAATATCTTGAAGCAAATTTT
The DNA here is from genome assembly GCA_964473005.1 of Candidatus Woesearchaeota archaeon. GTDB lineage: Archaea > Nanobdellota > Nanobdellia > Pacearchaeales > GW2011-AR1 > JAFCEV01. Next base: position 33,127 of record CAYYME010000001.1, read on the forward strand.
TCAGGTCCAATCAGAAGTGCGGGAACAACAGCATCCTGCATGGTTCTTATACTCATAGATTATCTGAGGGAATTATTTGGATATTCAAAATATGACCCGACCGAAGAAGAGATTAAGAGATATGTTACAGAATGCTATGATTATCATGAGCGTATTACTAATCTGCAATATATCGGAACAGAAGAAGAATTAAAATTTTTGGCTGCAAACATGCCGATTCAGGTTTCAGGGGAGCCAACAGAAAAATTGGAAGTTTCAAATTATAAAAATCTGGAAAGAATTGAATCAAATTATATTCGTGGCGGAATGTGCCTTGTTTTTTCAGAAGGATTGGCGCAGAAAGCAGCTAAAGGATACCGGTTGCTAAATGAAGCGAAAGCGAACGGGATAAAATCAACTGGTTTTGATTTTCTTAAAGAGTATTTGCCTTTGCACAAAAAAAGGGACACCGGAAAAACAGACGATTCACCGACGTATATAAAAGACTTGGTTGCAGGAAGACCTGTTTTTGGGCATCCGGGCATGCAGGGGGGGTTTAGATTCAGATACGGAAGAGGAAGAGTAAATGGTTTTAGTGCAGCATCAGTGCATCCTGCAACAATGGCGGTAACAGATAACTTCATTGCCACAGGAACCCAGTTAAAAATAGAAAAACCAACAAAAGGATGTGCAATTACAGTCTGTGATTCTGTTGAAGGTCCGATTGTTAGATTGTTTAGCGGAAGTGTAAAAAAACTCAGGAGCAGAGAGGAAGCAAAAAAATTATACCCTGATATTGAAGAAGTTCTTTATTTAGGGGATATTCTTGTCCCTTTCAGTGATGTTTTAAACAGAAATTCCAATTTAATAAAAGCAGGATATGTGGAAGAATGGTGGAAATTAAATTTAGAGGAAAAAAATGCAGAGATTGGATCTAAAACAGACTGCTTTAATATTGGGTTTGAAGCAGCCATTGAACTAAGTAAAAAATATAAAATTCCCTTTCATCCAAAATTTATTTTTTACTGGACAGGGATTTCCAAAAAAGAATTTCTTGAATTAATAGGCTGGCTGAAGCATGCCCGAATTAATAAAAAAATTATTTTTCCTTACAACAAAACAGAGCAGGAGCAATTTCAGGCAGGTAAGAGGGCACTGGAATTGATTGGTGTTGAGCATGATGTAATCATAGAGCATGTAATTTTAAGTGAAGAAAACAGCAAAGCTTTATTGATGAATCTAGGGATTGATTTTAAAGTTTTGGAAAAAGAAAATTTGCTTAATGATGAAGTTTCTAAAATAGAAGATAAGATAAATAAATTATTAACATTGGAAAATTCTGGTGAAAATAAGGTTAAAAATGGCGAAGCAGTTTTGTCAATTGTTAATGAACTGTCTGCCCCCCTTATCATTAAAGACAAAACAGGAGAATTTATTGGGGCGAGAATGGGGCGGCCTGAAAAAGCAAAACTCAGAAAATTAGAGGGGAGCCCGAATGTTTTGTTTCCTGTCGGAAGAGAAGGGGGGAGACTGAGAAGTGTTCAGGCAGCATGCGATGCAGGAAAGGTTAGCAGTACCTTTCCGATATATTTTTGTGCTTCCTGCAGCAAAGAAACAATTTATTCTGTTTGTGAAACCTGCAGGAAAAAATGCAAAAAATTATACTATTTCAACAGCACCCAGGAAAAGTTTTTTGACAGCACCAGAAATACAGAGGAGGGGGTTAATTATTGTAATCAGATACTGGATATAAATCACTATTTTAAAAATGCAGTTGAATATCTTGGGCTCACAAAAGAGGAAAATCCTCTTTTGGTAAAAGGAGTTAGGGGGACTTCTTCATCCAATCATGCAACTGAACATTTGGCTAAAGGAATTCTGAGGGCAATGCACAATCTGCAGGTAAATAAAGACGGGACAATAAGGTTTGATGCAACTGAACTTCCTTTAACGCATTTCAAACCAAAAGAAATTTTTGTCAGCGTGGAAAAACTCAGGAGTTTGGGTTATGACAAAGATATTAACGGAGAGGAACTTAGGGGTGAAGACCAGATAGTTGAACTAATGCCCCATGATATTCTGCTTCCAATCCCATTTGAATCTACAGATGAAAAAGGGGATGAAGTTTTTGTAAGAATTGCAGATTTTATTGATGATTTGCTGAACAGATTTTACAAATTAGATTCTTTTTACAATCTTGCTTCGAGAGAGGATTTAGTTGGGCAACTTGGAGTTTGCATGGCTCCTCATAATTGTGCAGGAGTTATCTGCAGGATTATTGGTTTCTCAAATACACAAGGACTAATGGCCTCACCATATATGCATGCAGCAATGAGGAGGGACTGTGATGGGGATGAAGCAGCAGTCATGCTTTTAATGGATGTTCTGCTGAATTTCTCTAAAGAATTTTTGCCAAGTCACAGGGGCGGAACACAGGATGCTCCCTTGGTTTTAAACGCAAAAATAGATGCAGGAGAAGTTGATGACCAAATTCTTGATTTAGAAGTTGGAAAAAAATATCCGCTTGAACTTTATGAATTGGCAGAGCAGAAAAAACATTCCTCTGAAATCAAGGGAATTGAAACAATAAAATCTATTCTTAGAAAAGGCAGAAACTGTTTTAATGGGCTTGGTTATACTCATGAAGTTTCTAATTTTAACGACGGAGTTACCTGCTCAACTTACAAACTTCTGGCAACTATGCAGGAGAAAGTCAGGCACCAGATGGAACTTGTGGAAAAACTTCGTTCTGTAGATACAACAGATACTGCACGGCTGATTATTGAGAGGCATTTTATGAGGGATTTAAAAGGTAATCTTAGAAATTTTTCAATGCAGGGATTCAGGTGTGTTGCATGCAATGAGATTGTCAGAAGGCCGCCGCTTGCAGGAGTTTGCCCTGTATGCGGGGGAAAATTAATTTTTACAACTCATGAAGGCGGAATAAAAAAATATCTCGAACTTGCATTTGAACTTGCTGAAAAATATAATACCTCTTCTTATGTCAAGCAGAATTTAGATCTTACCAAAAGGTATATTGAAAGCATTTTTGGAAAGGAATTAGAGAAGCAAGAAAAGTTAGGGGGGTGGTTTTAGAATTTTTATTTTTGAAAAGTTAGAGGGGGTTTAGAAATTTAATTTGGCTCATAAACATTTTTATTAGTTAGTTCATTTCCTGTAGAGCTAAGGATTATATAATTAAAATTAGTGTCTGTAAACTTTAATTGTTTTCCATTAGCAATAAGTACATAGCCATTATAACCATGATAAAAAGCATAAGAACCATCGCTTGATGAAATGGTGCTTCCAACGAATGTTCCTGCTCCACTATTAGGATAAGTCATTACATGTATCCTTACTTCTTGGTTTGCCAAAGGCGTTGACTTATCTGCCTTCAAAGCTCTTCCATAAAGAATCTGGTTTGTTAGCCCTATTGGAGTTAATTTATGGTCTGGGGCTATATTTGTTTTTTGTTTTATTACTATGGCTGAAACCACATCTTTCTTGTAGTTATAAGATGATTCACTTGCACTTATGTTATAAGCTCCTGCAGGAACATTATCTATAGCATAATCCCCAGACAAAAGGCTTTTTGTTTTAAAATCTGTTCCGGCTATTATTACATCAGCATTGGGAAAACCAGCATAACTTAATTTATTATTTTCTATAATTGGGACAGTTACTTTTCCAGTAACCATTCCTACTGATTTTATATCTATTGTTATATTGCTGGGTGTAGTTATGTCCACTTTGCTGCAATTTTCTAAATAAAGAGAACCAACTAAAGCAGCACCAATTAGAACTTTTCTTCCAATGGTTCTTGTTTTTTGGATTATCCTTTCAAGCCCCATAAATTTCTTGAGAATTTTAAGTTTAAAAAGATTATTGTGATAGTAAACTTATCTCAAACCAGATAAATCAAAATCGTCGGCAAAAGCAGGCAGCCCATCATGTTAGTTCGTTTGACTCCGAGAGAGATGCAGTAAATTCCAGTGAATGTTGAAACTGCAAGAACCAGCAATCCAAAAAATCCTGAGACTAAAAAAACAATAACTGCAAGAAAAGAGAGGGTGCCCCAAGAGAGTTTTGTATAATTTATTTTTCCGATTTTCTGCGCAAGGAATTTTGCAACCTTTTTTGTAATAAAAAAAGAAGAGACTCCTGAGATTAAAATTACAGAGAGAATTAAAATAAGAATTTGAGGGGAAAGGGTTCCAATTAGCTCTTTAACTGCCACACTTGCACCAGTTCTTGTTTTTGAAATTGCATAGAGTGCAATAAAAGACAAACCCATAACAAGAGTATTTGTTGCGCCAAGAAGAACAAGAAAGCCTTCCCTGGTTGTTTTTGAAATACTGTTTCCTATTATTGCCGCCTGCCCGCTTCCCAAACCAGGAAGAAAACCGCATAAGGGTGACGCGATAAAGGCAGCAATCAGCGATTTTTTTGAAAATTTTTCTTCTGGTTCTGTTATTTTTTGTTTTGGAATTTTAATTTTATCCTTGATGCTGATTAATAGCATGGAGCTTCCGAAGAGTCCTGTCAGAAGAGGAAGCAAAGGTTCTTTGAAATTTATATTCAGAACAATTAGTCCAAGAATTCCTGTAAGAAGAAAAACAATAAGAGCATTTTTAATTTTTCTCTCTGTAGACATCATAAAAAAAGAAACAAGAAGCAATAAACCCGGAATTAAAATTTTTATAAAATTATAAACTTTTGAGAGTGCGAAAATAGAAGGATAAACAAGAATAAGCAGCATGAAAATTGCAGCCAGCCCTCCATAAGCAGTCAGGCACACCGCTTCATACCCCCTACCGTCTCTGAGCAATTCATGTCCTGGAAGAATTGAAAGTTCTGTTTCTGTATCAGGGCATCCAAGGAAAACAGAGGGAATAAAGTCAATGAAAGTATGGGAAATTGCCATTGCACAAATAAAAACAACAAAATAAACCGGATTCAGAAAACTGAGAAGAGAGGCAGAGAGAGCAACCAGAAAAACTCCAACGAGATTTATGTGAATTCCGGGAATCAAGCCTGTAATAATTCCTGCAAGAAGTCCGAGAAAAAGGAACAGGAAGATTTCAGCCAGCATAAACTCAATACTTTTATAAATTATATATTATTTATTGTGATGAAATGGATATTAACGAAAAAATAGAATTGATAAAAAGAAATACAGAAGAGATAATAGGAGAAGAAAAGATTAATGATTTTATAAAACAGGGTGTTGTTTATTGCGGTTATGAATGCTCAGGAGAAATTCATCTCGGGCATCTTGTTACTATAATTAAGCTTCTGGATTTGCAGAAAGCAGGAATTAAAGTCAAAATTTTGCTGGCTGACTGGCATACCTGGCTAAATCAAAAAGGAGACTGGGATTTTGTAAATAAACAGCTGAAGCAGTGGGAAAAAGGTTTTAAGTCAGTTGGTTTAAAGGCAGAGATTATCAAAGGAACCAGTTTTCAGAAAAAACCAGGATATATCGACGATGTTCTGAAAATGGCGTTGGATATTACTGTTAATCGGGGGGTAAGAGCAATGCAGCAGGTTGCGAGAGACATAGAAAACGCGAAGATAAGCCAGATAATTTATCCTCTGATGCAAATTGAAGATGTCAAAGCGCTGGGAGTTAATTTTGTTTTGGCAGGAATGGACCAGAGAAAAATTTACATGCTTGGATTGGATGTCGGAAAAAAAATCGGATTGCAGGAGGCAGTTTATCTTTACACTCCTTTGATTCCGAGTCTGAGGGGAGCAGAGGGGAAGATGTCCAGTTCTGTTAAGGAGAGTTTTATTTCTATTCGTGACAAAAAAGAGGATATAAAGAAAAAAATGCACGGGGCTTACTGCAAAATTGGGGATGTCCAGAATAATCCTATTTTAGCAATTGCAAGACTGATTATTTTTCCCAGATTTGAAAAAGTTAGGATTAAAAGAGACAAAAAGTTCGGAGAAGATTTGGATTTTACAGATTACAAAGATTTGGAAAAAGCATTTGAATCCGGAAAACTACATGCTCTGGATTTAAAAGATTCTGTTGCAGATTATCTCGAAGAGATTATCGTGCCGATAAGAAAAAACTGGAAATAAAAATGGATAAAAAAAGGCCTAGAGTTACTGCTGCAATTCTTGTAGAAAAAGATGGTAAATTTCTTTTAGCAGAAAGAAATAAAGAAAATTATAATGGTTACTGGATTATTCCTGGAGGTGGTGTTGACTTCGGAGAAAGGCTTTCTGATGCAGCAATCAGGGAAATTAAAGAAGAGACTAATTTGGATGTGGAAATTAAAAAACTGATTTGCCATAAAGAAATTATTAATGTTCCTGGAGATTATCATAGCATTATTTTTTTCTATTTAGCTTTTCCTGTCTCCCAAGATGTTCAATCTAATGATGATATCTCACAGGCAAGATTTTTTTCTGTAGATGAAATTAAAAAGATGAAAATTGCAGAAAGCGTACAGATGGTTTTGGAAGAAATGGGTCTTTGGTAAGTTTGTCTTGTCTTATGTTTTTTAATCTAAAAATCTTTACTTCTTCCCAGCATTTTTTATTAGAAAATCCAATGTTTTTTCTATCATTTTTTCTGTTTCTTCTTCAAAGAAGTCAAGGGAAGGCTGGGCATTGACTTCCAGTATAAACCATTTTCCCTCTCTTTTGAACATATCCACTCCGCATACTTTTATGTCCGCAAATTTCATAAGCTTTTTTATTATTTTTTTTAATCCCTTATCAATTTTAAAGTGTTCAAATTTTTTTGCATAAACTCCGGTTGCTTTCCAGCTGGATTTATTTTTCTTTAAGGCTGTCTGAACTATTTTATTTCCTATTAAAGTTACCCTATAACTGGGGGATTTTATAAATTCCTGCGCTATTATCGGAAGTTTTTCACTTCCTTTTTTCCAGAATTTTTTTATTAATACTTCTGCTTCACCCATGCCTTTCGCCTTTCCGACATATTCCCCCATTGTTCCTGAAATTCTTTTTAGAATGATGGGCCATCTTCCGAATTCCTTAAGCTCCCTCTTGGCATTATTTATATTTTCAGAAAGAAGAATTGTCTCGGGTGTGGGAATTTTATGCTTTTTGCATTTTATATAAAACATCCATTTATCCTCGCTATAATAATAGGAATTTGAGGATTCAAATATTTTTTTGCCCCATTCTTCTATTGTTTTTACAAGTTCCAGAGAAAAATCATCGCACACGCTGCAATAAATTACATCGCACTTTTTTACTTTTCTTTTTACGGATTTTATATTAAATTTATCAGAGATATTTATTGCAACCAGTTTAACGTCTTTCTTTTTTGCGAGTTCAGTAAATGTTTTTATCTCCTTTGTCGGCTCTCTTCCACAGTAGATTATTCCTATTACCTTCTTTTCCACTTTACTTTTAATACAATTTTCTATTTAAATATAGTGTTTTTATTTTGTTTTGAACTGGATTACATCCAAGTCCTTTAAGTTATGCTGAAGCCCTACCTTCTGCCCTGGAAATTTTGATGAGGGTCCCCAAATTTTTGTTTCTTTGACATTTTTTGAAAATCCCTTCAGAATTTTCTCTGCAACTTCCTGAATTGTTGCATTTTGCCCCAGGATTATCGGACGATTTGATTTTTCCTTTTCTGGTTCTTTTGTATAAACCCTGATCTTGTCGAAGCTAATGAAGAGTTTTTCTTTGAGTTCATCTAAATCCTCCTCATTCCCCCACCCCTGGAGGGCACTTTCTATGGAGAGCATAACATGGTTATATTTTCTGCTTTGAAGGGTTGCAGAAATTTTTCTTTTTTCTTCTTCGCTGAGCAAATCTGTTTGATTGAAAACAATTATTCTTTTTCCAGATGCTTTTTTTAATTTCTCTTCAATTTCTTTCAATTGCTCCAAATCTGTAATAAGAATTAAAAATATATCTGCTGTGTTCACCAGCCCTTTATCATAATACCCGGATTCAATTGCCGGAATTTCAATCAGTTGTATGTTCGCTCCTTCATAGTTCATCATTCCGACAACAGGTCCGGTTGTTGTGAATCTTTCTTCTGAGATTTTTGGTCTGGCATTTGTTAAAAGAGCAATAAGAGAAGATTTTCCGGTGTTAGTTTTTCCGATGATAACTGCCCGCATTTCTTCTTTCTTTATTCTGCTTTTCCGGGATTTTCCTGCTTTTCCCCCTCTTTCCTGTTTCTCAAATAATTTTTTCAGGCGGGTTTTTAAATTTGCAAGCATCTTCTCAGAAGATTTATGCTTAGGGCATTCTTTTATCATTTCTTCTAATGCGTCTATCTTCTCTTCATTATTTCTTGCTGATAAAAATCTTGCTTCAGCTTGTTTGTAAAAGGGGGATTGGTTCGTTGATGCCATTTTATATTTTAATATGCTTTTTTAAATATGTTTATATTTAAGAATTTTTGCAACTAAACATTTATAAAAATGATGGGGTTGTTTAATATGAGGTGGATTAAATGCAACCAACACAACAACCTATCCAAGGAGAACCTGTAGCAACAGCGCAGGTGCAGCAAAAACCTGTTGGAGAACAATCTGTTCAACCAGAACAGGTTATAAAGAAACCATCAAGATGGTGGATTTGGGTGATTGTAGCTGCAGTTATAATTGGTGGTGGAATTTGGGCTTATTTTCAGTTTCTTGCTTAGTTGAAATGAAATTTGAATTTAAAAGAAAAATCCTGAAAAATGGGATGACTGTCATTTTTGAAAAGAGAAATCTCCCGGTAGTTAGTGTGGCTTTTGCTGTAAGGCAGGGGGGAATTAATGAAGATGTTTCTGAAAAGGGAATTTCACATTTTATAGAGCACATGCTTTACAAAGGAACACCGACAAGAAATGCAAAGCAAATTGCAGAAGAAATTGAGAAAAACGGAGGAGAGTTAAATGGTTTTACAAGCGAAGTAATAACTGCTTACTGGTGCAAGATGCCAAGCAAGCATATCAATGTTGCTCTTAGTGTTTTGAGTGATATGGTTAAAAATCCCCTATTTGATGAAAAAGAATTAGAAAAAGAAAGAAAAGTTATTTTTGAAGAGATTAAACTTTATCATGATAATCCCCAGCGTTATGTAATGGATGAAATCCAAAAATCTCTTTATAGCGGAACAATGGGGAAAGACCTAATTGGAACCTATGAAACTATGAAATCCTTAGACAGAAAAAAAATAATTGAAAAATTCAGGCAGGTTTATACTCCCAATAATATGATTTTGTGTGTTGTTGGAAATGCTGATTTTGATGATATTCTAAAATTTGCAGAAGAGAATTTTGGAAATGAAAAAGGAAAAATTCTTAAGCAAAAATTTAATTTGAAAAATGAAATAAAAATTGAAAAAAGAAAAGGGGTTGACCAGGCAAATCTTATTTTTGCATATCATGTGCCTTTATCTTCTGATAAAAAATCCCATGCTGCAAGAGTTCTCGGAACTTTGCTGGCAGGAGGAATGTCTTCGAGATTATTCAGCGAAATAAGGGAAAAAAGAAATTTGGCCTATTCTGTTAAAGGAGATTCTGCAATTACAAAAGATTTTGCATACAATATTATTTACGTCGGAACTATGAAAGAAAATGTTGAGCAGGTAAAGAAAATTATTTTAGAAGAATTTGAAAAAGTTGCAGTTGAGTTAGATGAGAGAGAATTGAAGCAGATAAAAGAGCAGCTAATAGGACAGTATCAGATATCTATGGAAGATTCCCAATTACAAATGGTTAATCTGCTTTATTATGAAATAGATAAAAATGCAGAGGATTTTTATGATTTTGAGAAAAATATAAGGGGTGTTAAATTAGAAGAAGTAAAAAATTTAGCAAAACTAAAAGAATATAGCTTCTTTGCATTGGTTCCAGAATAAAAATCTTTATAATCTCCTTTTGCATACCTCATTTATGAAAAAAAGCTGGGCGATGTTTGGTTTGGTTTTAATATTAATAATCTCCCTTTCTGTTTTTGTTTCTGCTGGTTTTTTTTCAAATTTCTGGGAAAAAATTACAGGAAAGGCTATCTCTCCCCTTCCAGAAGATTGCACTCCTTATACCTGCTCTAATTTAGGGTACGATTGTGGCGGGCCATATAATGATGGATGCGGAGGTACAATTTCAAGTTGTGGTAATTGTGTCTCAGGAAAGATTTGTCAGAATGGGGTGTGTGTTACATCTTCTGCAGCATGCATAGACAGTGATGGTCCTTTTAATATAATTAATAAAGGAAACTGTACAAATTCAACAGGCACATATTGGGATAGTTGTTTAGACAGTTCCAGAGTATATGAAAGAAGTTGCTTGGACACTAAATGTATCAAAACTTGGTGGGACTGTTCTCTGGGTTATATTTGTAGTAATGGTGCCTGTGTTTCAGCAACTGCACCTGGCACAACTCCTCCGACATACTTTCTAAATCAAACAAACAATACAATCGCAGGACAAGCAACAAAATTTTCTTTATATGTGAATGATAATGCATTATCTCCTAAGGGTGCATACATTTTTTCAACAAATAACACAGGAGGCTGGGTAAATGATTCTCCTGTTTTTTTCACAACAACTCCAAGCTGGGCTAATGTTACTAAAATTTTAAATTCAGCAGATGATTTAACAATAGGATATAGGTGGTATCTCAATGATAGTGCAGGAAATATAAATTTCACACCAGTTTATGGTTTGGTAACAACTGCAACATGTGAAACATGTACAGAACATTCAGGATTTACTTGGTGTAATGATCTTGGGAAATGTGTAGATGACCCTGCTGGTGCTGGTTGTGCAAACTCTGCTGGGAATAGAATTCAGTTTGTGAGCGATTGTTCGTCTAATCTTCAGGAATGCAAACCTTCTTTAGGTGAATTTGCTTCTTATGCAAATAACCCTAGTATAGGCAAGGTTCTGGGGGGAATTATATATCATGAAGAACTTAGCGGCGGTTGTGCAATAGATTTTAGCTTTTCTAAGTTAGCCGAGTTACCTGCAGGTTATGAATTTAATGTTCAAAATAAAAGAATAATCTCTATACTGAATATAAGTTCTGCAGATTCTTCCTTAGAAGCTTCTTTGAATTTTAGTTTAAATGAAACAGAAATACATTATCCTTTTAGTATGTCTTTTTATATATGGAGTGGAACAAAATGGGAATTGTTATCATATGATCCCTGGAAATCCCCTGTTATAAATGAAGATGCACAGGGAAAAAGAACATATAATTATATTATTTCCACACCCCATTTTTCTTTATTTTTAATAGTAGAACCTGACTTTTGTGGAAATGGAAAATTTGATGCAGGCTGGGAGCAATGTGATGAATCTTTGGCAGAAACAACAGATTGTACATCATGTATATGTAATAGCGGGACTGATCCTGATGGTAAGGGCTCTTGTGTGAAGGAAAAAGTAAATGAAACCTGTTCTGAAGCAGGAAAAGAAGATTGTGTTGGATACACATTATATACATGTAATTCTAGTTTGATGTGGGAAAAGAATGGGACAATTGTTGGTAACTGCGGAGTTAATTGTTCTCCCATTGGAAATTTATCTTGTGACGGGGAAATTTCTTTAAAGTGCGGTGCAGATTATAAATGGGCGAGCCAAGGCAAAGTAAACGGCTTGTGTGGCTATGTTTCGGATATTGCTTTGGATTACCCTTCATCAGAAGATAAGTGTGGAAATGGAGTTTGCAATTATGATGAAGATGAATATTCTTGTCCAGAGGATTGTGTAGTAAAAGAGCAGAAAGAAGAGAAGAGTTGGTTTGTAATATTCCTGATTGTTTTTGTTGCAATTTTAATTTTAGTTCTAATTGTTGTTTTATCCAAGGTATTCAGTAAACGAAAAAGCAGTTTCCATGAACCAAGTGTTCCTCCTTTATACGGGCCAGGAGGGCCCAGATTATATCCCGGAACGCACCCCCCTGCAGTGCATCACAGGGTCATTCGCCATCACCCCCCTGCAGTTCATCATGCAGCAACAAGCCAGCCAATTCATTCTGGTTCTGCAGAAAGGTATCCTGTGAAGCATTATCCTCGATAATCTTTTAAATCCTTTTTCTTACACATTCTTATGTTTGTTGTAAAAGTTCCTGGAATAAATGGCTTAGGAAAAACCATCGGATGTGAGAAAGCAGGAAATGAGGTTTTGAAATTTCTCAGGGAGATTCCTTCAACCGAGAGCGGAAAGCCAATCGATGTAAGGTTACTGGACTTGGAAGAGATTCATCTGGATAATTCAGATTTGGAACTGAACAATAATTTAATTTATAAAAATTCTTTGAATTTTTTTAAAACACAGCCAAAAACAATTTTTCTCGGAGGAGACCATTCTGTAAGTTATTCGCTTGGAAAGGCTTTTTTGGATAACTGCAAAAGCCAGGGGAGTGAACCCTGCCTGATTGTTTTTGATGCTCATGCAGACTGCATGCCTTCTATGAAAGAGCCGACGCATGAAGAGTGGCTGAGGAAATTAGTTGAAAAGGGATTTCCCACAAAAAATATTCTGCTGGTTGGGGCAAGAACTATCTGGCAGGAAGAAATAAAATTTCTAAAAGAAAAAGGAATCAGAACAATAAGCATGAATCAATTTGTGGAAAATTTACAGGATACCTGCGAGATTATTATGGAATTTTCAAACAGAAAGGAACTTTATGTTTCAATTGATATAGATTTTATTGACCCTGTTTTTGCCCCCGGAACAGGGTACAGAGAGCCAGGGGGGCTTAGCAGCAGGGATTTTTTATATTTAATACAAAGAATGAATAAAATAAAAAATCTTAGGGGAGTAGATATTGTTGAGATAAATCCCGATAAAGATGAAGAAAATAAAACAATTAAATTAGGAGCCAAGATTTTGGCAGAGATTATTTAGATGCGCTGTTTTATCTCCATAAACATTCCGGAAAAAATTCAAAGAGAAATTAAGAAGATTCAGGATAAGCTTCCTGAAGTTAAAAACAAGAAAACAGAATTAAAAAATTTACATTTGACATTGAAATTTTTAGGAGAAATTAATGAAGAAAAAACAGAAGAAGTTAAGAAGAAATTAAGAGAAATCAAATTTAAAAAATTTGAGAGTGAAATTGACAAGATTGGAATTTTTTCTGAAGAATTTGTCAGAATAATCTGGCTGCATTTGACAAATTCAGATGAACTTCAGAAAATTATTGACGGGAAATTAAAAAAATTATTTCAGCCTGAAAAAAGATTTATGGGGCACCTTACTATCGCGAGAGTAAAATCTGTTAAAAATAAAGAAAAATTTTTAGATAAATTGAAAAAACTGAAAATTTCAAAAATAAAATTTGCTGTTGATAAATTTTATTTAATGGTGTCTGAATTAACTTCCGAAGGCCCGGAATATAAAATTATTGAAGAATATCTGTTAATATGATTTTATAAAACTGGCTGATAAATTATTTCCAATAATAACACCTATTTTGATAATAAGCTCTATCTAATATATATTCTCTTTTACAGATTTGTTTATATATTCTAAATTCTTTTTTATATTTTAATGGAGATTGATGAAGGGAGGTTAGAAAAATTAGTTGATGATTTTTTTGGGCAAATTAAGGGAATTAAAGGGCCCGCCCCCCTCAGAATTATTTTTTTGGCAGATAGTCTATCTGGTATAGCAGGCAGGGATGAGATAATTCATTATGTTGCTGATAGGTTAGGGGAAGCACTTTCTCGGCAGGTTTTAATCATAGAAGAGAAGGAATATAACACTCTAAAAGGGGATTATACTATTAATATTAAAGATTTTGATTTTAGTTCAGGTAAATTTTTTCTAAGAAGAATTGCTCAAGGATATAATCAATAATTAATTTTTCTGAGATTAATTATTGTTTCTGCTTTTTTCCCAATTGTTTTTTTCAGTTCAGTTTCAGAGGCATTAATTATATCCTTGATTGTTTTAAATTTTTCCAGGAGTTTTTTTGCTGTCTTAGGGCCTATTCCCCTGAACCCCTCAACAATGAACTGCATTTGCTCTTTTTTATTCAGGGTTTTCTTTTTTGCATTAAGATTGATTTCTCTTTCCTTCTTTTTTGAAAGAATAGTTATAAATTTGGCAGTATCTTCCTGATTTTTTGTAAAAAGCACAGGAATTTTGTGCTTAAGAAGAACTGAGAGTAAAAAACCCCTTATAGCATTTGCATTTATGTTAGGATTATTTTCGTTATAAATTTCCTGTTCTGAGATTCCTTCAATTATCAGCAGTTTATTCTTATATTGTTTTAATTCTTCAATTTGTTTTATTAACCTGTGATTTAGCATTGAACTTAAAAAATCCTGAACAGTTTTTCTTTCTATAATAATATTTTTTACAACATAATCACCTATTTTTAATTCTTTGAATTCAACATAAAAACCCTGCTTTACGAGATAAGATGCAACAAGAGAATTCTTTTCCCTGTAATCCACAATTATTTTCTCTTTTGGTTCTTCTTTTATTCTTTCTGTTTGTTTTCTTTTCTGAAAAATGTCATGGAGGGGTTTCATTCAATTTTCCTCTGGGTCTCTGTTTTAGAATTATTTTCATTTTTAAAATCATCCTGAATTTGATTTATTGTTATTTTCATTTTTTTCTCCCTGCTTCTTGAGGCGTAATAAAAAGCCTCATCACGGGTTTTTTTTGTTATAAGCATAATGAGTTTTCCTTTCATTAATCTTGCTGTTCTTCCTGTTCTCTGTATTGCCCGTATTGCAGAGGGAACAGGCTCATAAAATATGACTGCATTAACTTCGGGAATATCCAGTCCTTCTTCAGCTATGCATGTGGCGCACAATATATTTGTTTTTCCTTCTGAGAAGTCTGAAATTATTTGCTGTTGTTCTTTTTGGCTTAAACCAGAACCATTTTTTTTTGCCTGCCCCACAAAAATTCTTGCTCTTGCCCCTCCTATTTCGTTTAATTTTTTGCAGATTATATTTGCACTTTCCCTGAACTGGGTAAAGACAATAATTTTTGTCTTTTCATCCTGTTTTATCTCTCTCTCAACAATCTTCCTGGTTTCCTCGATTTTAGGGTGCTCCTGATTTTTTGCGAGAAGTTCATTTGACTGCATAAACACAAAATTAAATTCCCGTTTAGATACAAGTTTTTTTACCCCCCTGCTCTGCTGTTTTGCGGCCTGTTCAAACAAACTTTTAATATAGGTGTTAAAACTTAACAGGGTTTGTGTTTCCAAGAGTTCGAGGGCATGCTGAATTTTAATTGCCTGCGCACAGGCACTTGCGGCAAGAAGATAATTGAAATTTCTGTTTCCTTTTGCTATGCTGTTCATTATCTTTCCCTGAAGTTCTATTAAGCCTGTTTTTGAGGGAAAAGTCCAGAGTACTTTTCTGTTTTTCAACTCTGAAACATACTGCTCAAAGAGTTTCAGAAGAACCTGCTTCATCTCCTCAAATTCAGGAGGAAATTTAATTAATACTTTTTCAAATTCAAGCTCCTGAAGATAAGGTTTTACATCCTCGTTTTCACGTGTTCTCAATTCAACAGTTTCTATTGAAAGATTCCTGCAAATTTCCCTTACTTTTTTCATCTCGCTTCCGGGTGATGCTGTAAGTCCCAAAATCCTTTGGTGTTTTGCCTGTTCTGCATATTTCTGTGCAACGAAATTATAATCATAATTTTTTATGCATCTGTGAGCTTCATCTTCAATAAGAAGACAGGCTTCTTTCAAGTCATAAAGATGATTTCTCAAATCATTTGCTACACACTGGGGAGTTGAAAAGATTATGTCTGCGGTTCTCCAGATTTTTTTTCTTTTTTCCGCCTTGACGGCTCCGGTGAATAGCTGCAAATCCGCAAACAATTCTCCAAGATGCTTTTTAAAAAAATTCAGATGCTGTTCTGCAAGGGGCTTTGTCGGAGCGAGAAAAATAATTTTTTCCCCTGGAAATTCCTGCAGTCTTCTTATACTTAACATCAGCGCTATCAGGGTTTTTCCCATTCCTGTCGGAAGCACAACTAAGCAATTCTTTTTTTCACAGCTCTCAAAAATTTTCTGCTGGTATTCTCTCGGAATAATTCCCTCTAGAAATTTCATCAGAATTTATCTTTTTTTAATTGAATAAGCAATTAAAACTGAAGAGCATAAAATTAAAAGCAACCCGATCAGGGAAACTGCATTAAAAGAGTATCTGCTGTCTAAGATTACATTTCCAGTGATTCCTCTGTTCAGAAAAATAAAGCCTCCGACAAGGGCAATAACTGCAAAAGCCGCCGTCACTTTTCTTTTTTTTAAAAAGTTTTCCCTATTCCTTTTGAGTGTTTTTGTTTTCATTTAATTTATACAAGTAAAAAAGTGTAGCCCAGAGCAATGAGTGTTAAAGTTGCAAGGAAACACCACAGCACGAGATTTCCAAAGAATATTTTGTTTCCGTCCAAATCAGAAATTGGAAGCATATTAAAAAATGCATAAAAGATATTCAGTTTTGAAAAGAGGGGGAATCCCACAAGATATCCTATTAGTGCGAGAATAAGATTTATGGCAATTCCCGCAGCAGCTATGTATCCTATGTGGTCTTCAGTCATCTCAGAAAAAGAATACAGGCCGTGCCTTTTTGCAGCCCTGTAAGTTTTGGCCTTCACATCAAAAACAAGAGAAGCCATCCATACAAAACTATTTATTGGGAAGAGAACTATTTTTGAGGCAATGGGAAAAAGTGCTCCTGCAGGGAATGGCTTTTTGGTATACCAGTGCTGCCTGAATCCAAATCTTTTGAATTCCCACAGTTTTACCTCCACTTCAGCATCATAATAAAATGCAGTTATTTTTTTTACAAGTATGTTTGCAAAGAGAAGAATAAATACAGAAGCAAGAGCATAAAAGAAAATTTTCCAGGTTTCAATCAGCGTTATTGAAAAAGCCAGAATAATTGTGCTGATTAATACTGCAATGATTTCATCTTTATTTAACATGCAAAATTAACGCAGGGATTTTTTATAAAGTTTGTTATATATTTTTATATATGGAAAAGTATTTAAAGGAATTCAATATAATTTGGTTATGAAAGTAATAAAAATATCAGATGTTTTAGGATTAAGGGTTTTCACAGATTCAGGAGATTTCTTTGGGGAGGTTGAAGAAGCCAATCTGCATGAAAATAAAGTTGATGGATGGAGGATAAGAGTAGGTGGGGGAATCACTTCCCTGATTGGCGGCGCAAGAGGAGTCATAATTCCGCATCAGTTTGTTAAAGCAATCAATGATATTCTCATAATAAATAAAACAGCATTGCCTAATCCTGAATCTCGTCTTGAAGAAGTTTCCGAGGATTTAGTATAAGAAGATGGTGAGTGATACAATTTTGCAGAGTGAGGTTCTTACTAAATTTGTTTATCCTTTTTTACTGGTATTTTTCATTGTTTTTGCTGTTCTTGAAAAGACAAAAATTCTCGGAGAAGGCAGAAAACAGCTCAATGCGCTGATTTCTTTTGTGATTGGGCTTATTTTTGTAAGTGCGGTTTTTCCGAAAATTGTTGTCGGAAATCTGATATTATTTCTGACAATTGCTCTTGTAATTATGTTTGTGGTTCTTTTGCTGTGGGGATTTGTAGCAGGAGGAAAAGAAGGATTTGAGCCGAGCAAGGGAGTAAAAACTTTTTTAATGATAGTTATAGGAATAGCAGTGATTATTGCAGTTCTCTGGGCATTAGGGGTTGGTGAAGGTTTCTTTGGTTTTTTATTCAGCAGCAGCTGGAGTAAACTTTTTTGGACAAATTTTCTTTTTATAGTTGTGATTGCTGTTGCTTTGGCTTTTGTTTTGCTCGGTAAGAAGTAAATTTCGAAACATATTTAAAGATATTTTCATAAATGTTAGTATGATGCAGGGTTTGATTTTTTTTGCTTCCTATGGTTATTTTGAAGGCGGAGCAATAGGGAATTTGCTTAACATGTGGGAGCAGGCGGGAATTTTCAGCTATCTGATTCCTTTTCTTCTGATTTTTGCGCTGGTTTTCGGAATTCTGACAAGATTAAATATTTTCACAAAAGATACTGCCACAGGTAAAACAAGTAATAAAGCGATTAACGGAATTATTGCCCTTGCTGTTGCACTAATGGCTCTGCAGTTTCCAATGGTTCCCATATTTTTCTCAGAACTTTTTCCGAGGCTGGGAATTGCTCTTTCAATAATCCTGGGTTTGCTGGTTATTACTGGTTTGTTTATGGATCCCAAAAACAAAGGATGGATGATTGGACTTATGGTTGTTTCAGTAATTATTGTTGTTGCTGTTTTGATTAGTTCAACATGGGAATTAGGTTTCGGGCTTGGCTCGTGGTGGAATTATAACTGGCCGACTTTAGTCGGAATTTTAATATTTTTGGGATTAATAATTGCAATAGTGGCAAGTGCAAATCCTATGAAACAAACACCTGCGGTTGATTCCCCTCTTGCACAATCATTGCGAAGTGCTATGACTGAAAGATAATTTTAATTTTTGTTTGTGTTATCTGAAGAAATTAATTAATGTTGTAAAACTGAAGAATTATTAATATATATAAAGACGGTTGATTAATTATTGTAATCATAATCTTTTAATTTTAACAGATATCCTGGCTAACAAATATTCCTAATTAAATTCTATTTCTTACTTTTTTTAGAAATTCTTTTCTGGGTTGCTTTGTGAATTTGCTGGTGGCTGTGCTTTTCTGTAAGGGAAGGAACCATTTTTCCGAAAGAGTCCTGCATCATGGACATTTCTTTTTTTATGCTTTCCAGAGTTCCCCCATAACTTCCGATTTTCTGCAGAATTGCTGCCTGAAGTTTATCTAGGGTGGATTCTATTCTGCTGAGTCTTTCTGACAAATGATTTACTTTTGTCTGTGTAAGAACCCTGAATTCATTCAACTCTTCAATCTGTGCCTGCAATTTTCTTATTTTATCTGAAAAAACCTGCTCTGCTATCTCAATCATGGTATCTGTGCCTGAACCACCTGCATAATACTCTTCATATCCTTCCTGAGGATAAAATTCCTGTGAAGCAGGAGGATAAGCATTAGGTTGCGGGGCATATTCTTCCTGAGGTTGCGGAACATATTCTTCTTCCTGGATTTCCTGGCTTTTAGGATAATTGGTTCTGCCCATGTGCGGACTCGGAGGCATATCATAAAAATCACTTCCGCCTATTTCTTCATCACGCATTTCTTTTAAAGCCCCCCTGTCTGATATTGCTTCTTTTATTCGTGATTGCCCGAGTGCTTCATTTATTGCTTTTGGTGAGACGTTCTGTTCTTCCAGCCTGCTTATAATTTCATCTTCGGGAACCCCCTGATTACGCATTTGATTTACCTGTTCAAGCACACCCATATTAAATTATATTTTTACCTCTTTTTTAATTTTTCTAAAGGTTTAAACATTTTTGCCTGTTTTGCGAGAATCTCCAAATCCTCTTTTCTGGCAAATTTTGAAAATTCTCCTGAGGCAGTCTCCAGAAATGAACGCATTCTTTCTGAATTTTGCTTAATTATTTCAATATCTCTTTTTATTTCAAGAATTTCATCGCTGGTTTTTTCTTTTATTTCCAGAAGATTTTCCACCACAAGCAGAAGTCTTTCTTTCATAATCCGTTGCTTTTCCTCAACATCCCTTAATTTTGCAATTATGCCTCCCCATGCCTGTTCAGAATAATCTGCCTCTCTTTCATTCATGAAACACAGAGGCTAAGTAAGTTTAAATTTGTTGTGTTTCGAAACAAATTTAAAGATAACAGGAGATTATTAAAAACAGAAATATTGTTATGGTTAATAATTATATCTCTCAATAAACTTTTTTTGCAAGAATTATCTACGCATTAAGTTTTTCTTTATTACTTTTTGTATTTTTTATAAGATAACCCCTAATTAGATATTTTTAATTTAAATGGATATTAAATTTTGATTATACAAAATATTTTAAACTCCCCCTCCTTTTTATTTAATAACTGGTGACAAAATGCAATTCAGGGAAATTATACATTTCAAAATCGCATTTTTTATAGGTGATTAAAATGCAATTCAAAGAGGGAACAGCGCTGTATTCTTATGAGATTGAGAGAAAAGGGGGAGAAGACATCGCATTTATAAATTATCTTGGGGCACCTTATGTTCCTGATATTGCAGATTCTCCGGAAGTCATGGAGAGAACAATTGATGTCCTGATTGAGAATCCGAATGTGTCGCGGGTTGTTTTTGTCCAGCAGAAAAATTATAATTATGATTTTGAAGAGGCATCTCTTCTTTCAGAAATTGCCAGAGTTTACATTTATCTGGTGAGGCAGGAGCAGATTTTATCCCAGAGAAGATTGGTAACAAGCCAGGAGCAATTTTTTTCCGCAAGATACAATCAGATTTTTTCCTTTCTTCTTCTACTGAAAAGAGACCCTGTTTCTGCTTATACTGAACTGAAAAGAATAATAATAGAAGCGAAGATTTTTCTGGAAAAATTAGAGGGGGTTCATTTGTCAGATCAAAAAAATTATCTTGCTCTGCTGGAAAAAATTCTTGCTTTGTTTGAGAAAACAAAGATTATTCAAAAAGCACTTCCTTATATGCAGGATTATCAGAGGGGGGACAGGGAGATTTATTATAAATTTTTTAAGCCTGATGTTATTCCTAACTTTACTTTTACCAGGCTGGTTTCTGATTTGCCAGAGGAATCAGAGATTATAGCCCAGTATACAATTTCTGACGAAGAGTATGATGAATCTTCTGTGACTATTCTCAAGAAAAAAAATGAACCAAAGCTGATTTATCATCTCATCCCTCCTGAAAACATCCTGAGTGAAGAGCATAATTTGCTTCTGAATCTTGCGAGAAGTGTTTTGATTGAACACCAGCCGAGGGCAGAGGAATTTACAGATACAGAAAGGACGAGGCAGGTTTTTTTTAATATCTCCAAGGACTTGCTCGGTGATTTGGCTCAGAGCCAGGGAATCACCCTTAATTATAATGAACTGAATAAACTCTCAAAAATTCTCGTGAGGCACACTATTGGCTTTGGGCTTATAGAAGTTTTGCTGCAGGACAAAAATATTCAGGATATTTCGCTGAATTCACCAATTCCTATGACTCAGATTTTTGTGAAGCATCAGAATTATGAAGAGTGCCTGACAAATATTCTTCCGAGCCAGGAAGATGCTGATTCTTGGGCTGCAAAATTCAGAATGATTTCAGGCAGGCCTCTTGACGAGGCAAATCCTATTCTTGATACTCAGCTGGAAATTGGAAAAATCAGAGCGAGAATTGCAATAATTCAGGCTCCTCTCTCACCGAGCGGGCTTGCATATTCTGTAAGAAGGCACAGGGAAAATCCATGGACTCTTCCTCTTTTTGTCCAGAATAAAATGTTAAATCCTTTTGCAGCAGGCTTGATGAGCTTTTTGATTGACGGAGCAAGAACTCTTTTGGTTGCAGGAACAAGAAGTTCAGGTAAAACCTCTCTGCTCGGAAGCCTGATGCTGGAGATTATTCCTAAATTCAGAATAATTGTCATTGAAGATTCTCTGGAGCTTCCTGTGGATGTTCTGAGAAAATTAAAATATGATATCTTAAGAATGAAAGTTCGTTCTGCACTGCTGAAAACAACAACAGAAGTTTCTGCTGATGACGGAATAAGGACGAGCCTGAGGCTTGGAGACAGCTGTCTTATTATCGGTGAAGTCAGAAGCGTGGAGGCAAAAGCCCTTTATGAGGCAATGAGGGTCGGAGCACTTGCGAATGTTGTTGCAGGAACTATTCACGGAGCTTCTCCTTACGGAGTCTTTGACAGGGTTGTGAATGACCTGGAAGTTCCTGCCACTAGTTTTAAAGCAACAGACATAATAACAATCTGCAATCCAATAAAATCTCCTGACGGACTTCATTCATGGAAGAGGGTTTTGCAGCTTTCAGAAATAAGAAAGCACTGGAAAACAGACCCCATGGAAGAAAAAGGATTTGTGGATTTGATGAAATACAATGTGGAAAAAGATGAACTGGAGCCTACAGATGATTTGATTAACGGAGACAGCGAAGTTGTCAAAGATGTTGCATCAAATGTGAAGGGATGGGCAGGAAACTGGGATGCAGTTTATGACAATATTCTGCTGAGGGCAAAAATAAAAAAAGAAATTGTTGATGCAGCAGAAAAAACAGGAGACAGCAATATTCTTGAGGCAGAATTTAATACTCTATCAAATCATGCATTCCACAGAATCTCTGATGAAATTCGGCAGGAAATAGGCTTGCCTCTTTCAGAAAAAGTTTTTCCAGAATGGCAGAGTTGGTTAAATAAGGAAATAAAGAAAAGAAAAATCTAACCAACTCTTTATGACTCCAAATGAGGATACATTTGTCGTATGCCAGAAATGGCTGAATGTGGAGATTAAGAAAAGAAAAGTATGAATAGTTTTGCTCGCTCGTAAACTCGCTCGATTGATATAAACTCCGAAATCGACTTTGTCAGATTTCTTTGTTAATAATTTCTTTAAGCGAAAAACTTGATGAAATCTGTTTTGAGCAAATAATAAACAAACAAAGTGAACAAAGTTCTCCAAAGATTTATTAATTGTTTTTCACTACTCTTGTTATATAAAAACAGAGTGATAAAATGCCCCAAAAGAGACCGGATGTAAAAGATATTTTAAAAAAATATAGTGGAAAAATTCAGAGCCAGATTAAAACATCAGAACTTCCCAAAGGAGATTACAGCAAGGAATATGTAAAATTCAAGGAAGAGCTTGCTCCCGAACTCACAAAATTTGAGAAGTGGTGCCAGAGTTTAGGAAGCATAATAAAACTGAAAGCCTCGCAGAAAGACGAAGAAAAGATTAAAAAGAATCTGGAAATTGCACACCTCGATGTTGAGCCAGCGCAGGCATTAACTTTGAGTGTTATGTCTTTTATGACTGTGTTTATCCTGGCAGTTTTGATTTCTCTTTCAGTTGCCCTCATTAAAGAAGGAAGTTTTGTTGATACATTTCCTGTTTTCTTTTTTCTGCTTTTAGTTTTTCTGGCAATATTTATTTTTTATTTTGTTAACAGGTATCCTGAGCGTCTGGCAAAAAAATGGAGGCTCAAAGCTTCTTCACAGATGGTTCCTGCAATTTTGTATATTGTTGTCTACATGAGGCATACCCCCAACCTCGAGAAAGCAATTGCTTTTGCTTCAGAGCACATGCAATATCCTCTTGCCCTTGATTTCAAGAAAATATTTTATGATGTTGAAATAGGAAAATTTTCATCCATCAAGGAAAGTCTGGATAATTATCTTGAAACATGGAGGGATTATTCAAGCGAATTTATAGAAGCATTTCATCTGATTGAAGGAAGTTTGTATGAGCCTGACAATAACAGGCGGATTGCTATTCTGGAAAAATCCCTGCAGGTTATTCTCGACGGAGTTTATGACAAAATGCTGAAATTCACCCATAATGTCAGAAGTCCGCTGACTAATGTTTATATGCTCGGGGTTGTTCTGCCGACTCTTGCTCTGGCACTTCTGCCTCTTGCTTCTGCAATGCTCGGAGATTATCTGAGTGTTTATCATGTCTTTGTTTTATTTAATCTGCTGGTTCCTTTTCTTGTTTTTTATTTAACAGATAAAGTTCTGATGCTGAGACCGGGTGGTTACGGGGAATCGACTCTGCTCGAGAGAAACCCGCTTTATTTCAAATACAAAAGCAAACAGCATTATTACAAAGCATTTTTGATTTGTCTTCCATTTCTGATAATAGGGTTGCTTCCCCTTATTTTTCAGTATACCCCTCTTCCTGCATTTTTCGGGCTGAAGTCAGATTATAGTTTTACAGAACTTGGGATGGGTTTTTTCGGAGACAGCATGATTTTTGATTTTAAGGACGGAAAAGGGCCGTTTGGCATCGGAGCCCTGATTTTGAGCTTGTTTATTCCTCTTGGTGCTGCCTTATTTTTTGCAATTTCCTATAAAGGAAAAACCAAGGAACTGATTGAGGAGAGAAATAAAACAAAGCAGTTGGAGGATGAATTTAATAATTCGTTATTTCAGCTTGGAAACAGACTGGGAAACGGGGTTCCTCCTGAACTTGCATTCGGGAAAATTGCAGAATCTTCAAAAGGATTGGTGACAGAAGAATTTTTCAGAAGGGTAAATTATAATATAGGGCAGATGGGGATGAGTGTGGAAGAATCAATATTCAATCCAAAGAGGGGGGCAATAAATTATTATCCTTCTGATTTGATTGCGACAAGCATGAGAATTTTGGTGGAGTCTGCAAAGAAAGGGCTGAGCATTGCTGCAGTGACTCTGATGAATATCTCACAGTATATTAAGAACATACAAAAGATAACTGCTAGACTCAAAGACATGCTTGCGGAAATAATTTCAGATATGAAAAGCAACATGACTTTCCTTGCACCTTTGCTGTCAGGAGTTGTTATCGGGCTTGCAACAATGATTGCGGCAATATTAAACAAGCTCACAATAGCAAATTTAGAGGGGGTTGAGGTTGCAGGGATAGGAAATCTGGATAACATCATGAATATTTTCTCTCTGAATCAGATGATTCCTCCTTACTATCTGCAGATTATTGTGGGGATTTATCTTATACAGATAATATTCATTCTCACAGGCACGTTGGTGACAGTGGATTCTGGAGAAGACAAGCTTGAAAAAATAAACAAGACAGGAAAAAATCTGAAAAAAGGAATTGCCCTTTATTTTATCACAGCGCTGTTTGCAACAGTTGTACTCTTCGTCCTGACAGCAATAGTTCTCGGAAATATTGTTTAGAGTTAGGTTTATTAATATTCTTTTGTAACTTATATTATGAAAATGGGGATTTCTTAGAGAGCAGGAATAAATTCCTGTACTACTCTCCTCACAGAGATTAAAGAAATCCTACAATGGCAAAGAAAGAGGGAAAAAATATAATGAGAAAAATATTCAAAAAGGGGATTGTTACAGAATATCTTCCGTGGCTGCTGATAGCACTTGCAGTTCTTGCAGTTCTAATTATTACAATTTACATCCTCAAGGAGAAAGGAATCTCCCTCATAGACTCAATTAAAAATTTATTCAG
>CAYYME010000001.1:58214-69322 GCA_964473005.1 Candidatus Woesearchaeota archaeon
ATGTTGCTGACTGAAGAGACTCTAAAAATTGTAATTGCTGTAATAGGAATTGCACTTTTGGTATATCTTCTTGTTTCAATATATTATGCAGGCACAAATGAAAAAAAAGAAAGAGCTGCAAGAGCGAGCATTGAAGCAATTTCCTCAACCCTGCCTCAAGGAGAACTCCCTGAAATTCAGCCCTTTGGCTGGAGGTTATTCAGTTTTGTAGGCGAGGATGATAAACCAAATTCATGCATAAATCAAAACTGCCTGTGCATATGCAGAAAAACAGCAATCAATGTCTTTAACAGACAGATAAAGCAATGCGATAAAAACACAGCCTGCCTGATTGTTTCAAATCTGAAAAAATTTGATGAAATCAAAATAGAAAGGCCCCTCACAGGCATAAAAATAAATGAAACTAATGGACAGATAGAAATAGAACTAAGATGAATTTAGACGATTTAATAAAGTATATAATCTGGATAATCTTTTTCGAAATAGCCATAATAGCATTATATTTCATATTAAAAAAAATCGGAGTGATTGGATGAAAGATAAAAAAGGAGAACTAACTACACAGCAGATTGTAATTTTGATTGTGCTGATAATAAGCTTTGTAGTTATTCTTTTTCTTTTAGTGAGGCTTAATCTGAAAGGCTCAAGCGAAGAGCAGATATGCTATAATTCTGTTATTACCAAAGGAAATCCTGCATTGTCAGGAACAGGAAGTCTAAATTGCCAGAAAAGTTATGTGTGCATCAGCGCAGACAAAAGCTGCGAAAAAATGAGTAGTGAGCCTGAAATTAAAGAAGCAGACTCTCCTGAAGAAGTTTATCAGATTCTGGCAGATGAAATGGCAGATTGCTGGTGGATGTTTGGCGAGGGAAAAATAGATTATATAAGAGACAAAGCTCTACAGAAAAATTACTGCTCAATCTGCACTCAGCTGGCTTTTGATGACAGCATTCAGGATATTGAAGATGAGGAGGGAAATCCTGTTTTTGAAGACAATAAAATAAGCGAAGATGAACTTTACAATTATCTCGCGAATACAGAAATGTCAGAAGACTTAACTTATGCAGAATATCTTTTCGGGACAGGCAATGTAGAACTTCTTAAATCAGCTATTGCAAACAATGAGAAAAATACAGAGGGTATAGTCACTTTCGGAACAATTGACATTGACAAGCAATCTTTTGTGGTTATGGGAATTACAAGCGAGATTGGGGGCACTTACAAATGGATTGGTGCAGGATTGGTTGTTCTAGCTTTTGCAACTCCTGTTGGATGGATTGCAGGTGCAGTTCTTGTTACTTCAGGAGCAGGGGCAATAGTTATTGGAGAAGATGCAGCAGAATTACTGCAGCCAGAGATAGTGGGCATAGTTGTTGAAGGGGACGGAGTACCTAATCAGTTCATGGCTCCGACGATTGTTGAGGCCAATTCAGACAAATTTAAACTTCTTGATTGCAAGGATGTGATGACTCTTGTCTGATTAGTTAATTTTATTAATTGCATTTGCATTTTTTATTTATGGTTTTTGGAAAAAGAGGGAGTTTGCTTATGGAGAATCTTGTTTTTATAATATTAAATCTGATTTTTCTGACTCTGCTTGTTTTATTTCTGCTCAGGCAGGGGGAGGGGGCAGTTGTTCTTGAGCAGGCATATGCAAAAGAAATAGCGCTTTTGGTAGATTCTGCAAAACCAGGAACAACCATGCTTTTGAATATAGAAAAAGGAAAAAAGCTTGCAGAAAAAAATAATGTTGATGTTGAAGATATAATAAAAATAGACAGCAATAGTGTTATAGTTAAATTAAGCGAAAAAGGGGGATATTCTTATTCTTTCTTCAATGATGTTGATGTCAGTGCCTATCCTGATACAACAGACCCGCAGAACATCAAGGATTATGTAATTAAAATTAACAACTATCAAAATGAATAACAAAGGTTCTGATAAAATCCTTTCAATTTACTGGTTTGCAATTCTGGTGTTGGTAGCAGGGGGAATTTTTATGATGACTATTTCTTTCTATAATCATCCTTATGATGTCAGGGAAATAGAGGCGGAGATTATAATAAATAATATTGCAGACTGCCTTTCACAGAATGGGGAATTAAATTCAGAATTGTTTAATGCAACTGGGTTTTCCGAAGATTTCAGAACTAATTTTCTGGCAAAATGCCATTTAAATTTTGAAGCTGGGGAAGGTGAAGAAGGGCAGTATTATTCAGAGATTAGTTTCTATAACGCCGGAGATTTAAACTCGCTTGCTTATGAGATTACAGGAGGAAACAAAAATTTAGCTGCCAGTTGCAGTATTCAGAATGAAAAAGAATACAAGAGAGAAGCAATATGCGTTGAGAAAACTTTTTTCTCTTTGAACGGGGAAAATCTTTATTTAATTAAAATTCTGTCTGCAATAGGAAAAGCAGAAAAAAATGTCAGATAAAAACGCACAAATTTCAGATGTCATAACATGGGTAGTTGCAACCATAATCATAATTGTAATTTTAGTTGTATTTATCTATGCGTCGTCTGTGCTTGCACAAAAAACAAAAGTTATCAAACTGAAAGAGATAAAAGTGGAGATTTCAGAGAAAAACATAGACTGGGTTGAGCTGAAGACTTCTTTTGCATATTCAGAAAGTTCAGAGGAAAATAAGCAAATTATTGATGCATGGAGGGAAGAAAATGAAATCTGATATCTTCCAGAATTTTAAAAAAATGAGCAGAAGAGGAAGCATTTCAATAGTCATTCTTGTATTGGGGGTTCTTGTAATCTGTGCTCTTGCATTAGCCAGTTTTTATTCTTCAAATTTTAAAGTAAAAAATTCTTTTGCAGGAATAGAACTAATGGAGCAGATGAATTCCCAGATAGAAGAAAATTCCTTTAACGGGATTTATTCTGACTACGTCCATGTTGAGAAAAAAGTCAAAAGACTTTCTCTGAAATTTGGTTCTGGCTTGATAAAAGAGAAGATAGTTTTTTCAGCAGATTATTGCCCGCCTTAAAAACAAAACTTTATAAATAAAATAATCTTGGCTTAAATATGTTCAATAAAAGAGGGCAGGGGGATAGGAATTCACTTTTTTCTTCAAAAAAAGCTCAGGGTATGAGCACAAACACAATTATTCTTCTTATTTTAGGAATAGTTGTTCTCGTGGTTTTGATATTGGGATTTACTATGGGATGGAACAAGATTGCTCCGTGGCTGTCAGGAAACAATGTGGATACTATTGCAACTTCCTGCAGTGCAGCATGCTCTACAAGCAGCGCTTATGATTTCTGCTTTGCTAAAAAAGATTTGAAGGCAGAGGATGTAAAATTAAAAGACGTAACCTGCAATTATCTGTCCAGAGAGCAAACCAGTTATGGAATAGCAAAATGTTCTGCAGTTCCGTGCGACAATGTGCTTATTGTGAATGCAGTTTCTTCTGAAGAGCTTGCAGGGTATTGTGTAGAATCTATAGATGCTGTTCAGGCATTAATAGAAAACATCCTTGTATCTCATGAATGCCTCTCTGCATAATAATGGAATACGCTTTCTCACAAAAAAGAAATAAAAGAAGAGTTAAAAGAAAAGAGAGAAAAAAACACCCTTATAAAAAAGGCGGCAGGTTCAGGGCAAGCAAAATTAAGGGATGATTAAATTATTAAGTTGATTCTTTGTAAAAATGGGTTTGTTGCGAAATCTGCTTTGCTTGATTTCTTCACATCAGTAAAAGTTAATAGGTAATCTAAAGATTATGCTAATTATTACTGCCCTAATAAAAAAAGTAATAACTATCCTACTAAATTAACAGATTATTGATAATTTTATAAATAACTTCTGCTAATTGTTTTGATGTATAACATAATCTTCCTGTCTGCTCTTGCGCTTGTCTGGATTATTTTTGCAGTTGTGCAGGATTTGAAAAAGAGGGAAGTTCCTGACTGGCTCAGTTTTTCCTTAATTATCTTTGCACTTGGCTTCAGATTTTTCTACTCTCTTTTTTCAGAAGCAGGTTTTGGTTTTTTTTATCAGGGGGTGATTGGTCTGGGAATTTTTCTTATTTTGGGAAATCTGCTGTATTATGGGCATATGTTTGCGGGAGGAGATGCCAAGCTTATGATTGCTCTTGGTCCTATTCTTCCTTTTTCTGAGAAATTTCTGGGTAATCTTAAACTTTTTGTTTTGTTTTTTGTTTTGCTCCTGTTTGTAGGGGCAGTTTACAGCCTTACTGCCAGCATTTTTTTGAGCATTAAGAATTTTAAGAAATTCAGCAAAGAGTTCGGAAAACAGATGAAAAAAAATAAGATTGCTTTGTCTGCAGTAATGTTTCTCGGACTCGCATTAATGGCTGTCGGTTTTTCTGAAAGATTTTTCTTCTCTCTTGGAATTTTAATTTTCTGTCTTCCTTATTTTTATGTTTATCTCAAGGCAGTTGATGAATCCTGCATGGTTAAGCATGTAAAAGTAAAAGAGCTCAGTGAAGGTGACTGGCTCTACAGGGATTTGAAAATAGGAAGAAAATTAATAAAAGCAAAATGGGGCGGGCTGAGCAAAGAGGAGATAAAGTTAATCAGGAAAAAATACAAATCTGTTATAATAAAACAGGGAATTCCTTTTACTCCTGCATTTTTGATGGCATTTTTAATTTTTATTTATTTCCTGAAAACAGGACTATGGAATTCTTTTTGGTAATCTGATTTCTTTTGGCAGTTCTTTTTTTTCAGATTTTTTGGGCTTTTTTTTTAGAATACTTTTTCCTGATTTCTTTTTCAGCTTTTCCTGTAATTTTATGAGTTCCCCTTTGTCTGCCTTGTATCTTTGTGAATTCAGGGATTCATCTTTATAAACAGGAAGGACATTTATCACAAATTCACCGAGAATATTGGAAGAGGCTATTAAAACTTCTTTGGGCTTGAGTTTTGTTTTTATTTTTTTTGCGAGATTTTTTGCAAGGGAAAAAACAGGCTGGGGAATTTTCTGAATTGAACTAACAGCCTTTTTCGGGATTACTATTATGTGTCCTTTTGAAACAGGATTTATTTCAAGAATGGCAAGAGCATACTTGTTTTCGTTTATTTTATATGAAGGAACCTCCCCCTTTATTATTAAACGAAAGATATTCTCCTGGACTGGTTCTGCTGACTGGGTTTTTATCAGCTTATTCTGTTCAAGAAACTGCTCTAATTGTTCATTATTCATTGACAGAACATGTTCTCTTGCTAATTCTTTTTTTTCTTCCGGGAAATTTGCTTCTATCTGTCTAATCAGCTGTTCTTTGATTTCTTTAACCTGTTCTTCTGTTAACATCTTATATTACCTTATCTTTTAGCCAAATGCCCGCCTCATATCAACTACCTGTACAGAGTTGACGTTTTTTATTTTTTTTAAACCCTCTTCAATTGGTTCAAGTTCCTGGCTTTCATCAATGTCAAAATAAATTATCACTGCCTTTAAGCCAAATGCTATTGGTTCTTCTTCTATTCTGCAATTTTTGCCCTTTTTGAATTCAACGATTTTCTTTGCTTCACTTTTTATTTTTTCCAAATCCGCATTTGGTGAAACAGGCATAATTTTTATTTTTAATAATGCAGTCCCCATATTCTATTCTAATAAAAAGGCTTTATAAGATTTTAGTTGTCCAGTAACATAATCCTTAAAAACAGCCGAGTTTTTTTTGATGAATGGTTGAAGGAAATTATGAGAAGATTCTTGAAAAGATTGCAAGGGCTTCTGGACTGGATAGGGAAGAAATTGATAGAAGAATTGAGGCAAAACGAGCCAAGCTCGCCGGACTAATAAGCAGGGAAGGTGCTGCACAGATTATTGCTGCTGAACTCGGGCTTTCTTTTGACAAAGAAAAATTAAAGATAAATGAACTTCTTCCTGGAATGAGAAAAGTAAATGTCATCGGACAGATTCTCTCATTGTCTCCTGTAAGAGGATTTACCACAAAAAAAGGAGATGAGGGAAAAGTTGTCAATCTTATAATTGCTGATGAAACATCAAATATAAAAGTGGTTCTTTGGGATACAAACCATATTGCCTTGATTGAAAAAGGGGAGATTGGGGAAGGGCATGTTGTTGAAATAGGCAATGGAAGCATGAGGGCAAACGAGCTTCATTTGGGAAGTTTTTCTGAATTAAAAAAAAGCAAGGAAATTCTTGAGAAAATTATGAAAGACAAGGTTGTTAAGGAAAAAAATATCTCTGATTTTACACTGCCTGACAGCGTGAGCACACGGGCTTTTATTGTCCAGGCATTTGAGCCGAAATTTTTTTATGTTTGTTCTGAATGCAAAAAGAAAGTAGGGGAAGATTTTGTCTGTGGGGAGCACGGAAAAATAAGTCCTGAAAAGCGGGCAGTAATGAATCTTGTTATTGATGACGGGACAGAATCTATCCGTTCTGTTTTGTTTCATGAGCAACTCTCAAAAATAGGCATGACAGATTTGGATAATTCTGAACAATTGCTAAAACAGAAGCAGGAGCTTCTCGGCAAAGAGATGGTTTTCTCAGGAGAAGTCAGGATAAATAAATTTTTCAACAACCAGGAATTTATAATTGACAATATCCAGGAGATAAACTCTGATGAACTTATTGCAGAACTGGAGAAAAAGTAGATTTATCTGTTCTTCTGTTAGTATTCTTTAATATATCTTGCACCCAAATAATATTTATAAAGTGGAGGGGGTTTTGAGGGATATGGGACAAAGTATTGAAGGGAGTTTTGAAAATCCAATAGAGGTTAAAACATTGCTTGATTTGGCACCTGTTGACTACAGGAAATTTGTAAAAGTTAATGGACAACTTGCATTATTTGATGAACCCCAAATTATAGATTGGGCTGATCAAACCCTTAAAAATCTTGGAGCTTATTTCCTCATTGAGATTGGAGCTGAAAAAAAGGTTTTTTATCAAAGAGTTTATCTATTAAAACAGGGACTTAAGCTATCAGAACAGAAATTCATACCGGTTCGAACCCAGATTATTGAAAAAGAAACACGGCCTTATTTTTATGCTAAATTTTTAAACTTAATAGAAAGAGCAAAAAAGAAAAATGCCTAAGAAAAAAGATGAAAAGGCTTCTAAGGAACCGGGATTAACAGATTTGCCGGGCATAGGGCCTGCTGTTGCAGCTAAACTTGAATCTGCAGGAGTTTTTGATTTGATGTCCCTTGCTGTTATGAGCCCGTCCAGTCTTAGCGATGTTGCAGGAGTAAGTTCCACTATTGCAAGGAAAGCAATAGAAGCAGCAAGGAAAATGCTGGATTTGGGTTTTGTTGATGGAACAGAATTCGCAAGAAGAAGAGAGCAAATATCTAATATTACAACAGGAAGCAAACAATTAGATGGGCTTTTGGGCGGAAAAGGTGTTGAGAGCAGGGCAATAACAGAAGCATTTGGGGCTTATGGTTCTGGAAAAACCCAACTTGGGCTGACACTGGCTGTTAATGTGCAGTTGCCTCCTGAAAGCGGGGGGGCAAACGGAAAGGCAGTTTTTATTGATACTGAAGGAACATTCCGTCCTTCAAGAATAAAGCAGATTGCAGAGGGGATGGGGGCAAATCCTGAAAAAGTCCTGAAAAACATTTTTGTTGCAAGAGCTTTTAATTCTGACCACCAGATCCTGCTTATGGAAAAAATTACAGAGATGATAAAAGGCGGTGAGCCTGTCAAATTAGTTATTGTTGATTCACTGACTGCACATTTCAGGTCTGAGTTTGCAGGAAGAGGACAGCTCGCAGACAGACAGCAGAAATTAAACAGGTATCTTCATGATTTGATGAAACTGGCAGAGACGCACAATCTTGCAGTTTATGTGACAAATCAGGTTATGGCAAATCCTGCGCAGATGTTTGGAGATCCGACAACAGCAATCGGGGGAAATATTGTCGGGCATGCGTCTACATACAGAATGTATCTGCGAAGAGGAAAGCAGGGTTCAAGAGTTGCTAAATTAATAGACAGTCCTGATTTGCCTGATAATGAAACGGTTTTTTGGGTGACAGAAAAGGGGATCGTGGATGAGTAAAAATGGGAGAAAAGAAGCATTATTTATATGGGGAAGACCCTAAAGATGCTAGTTTTTATAGAGTTTATACAGGCACCAATTATTCATATAATAAACTTAAGAAACATATGAAATCTTTAGAAGGTTTCTTTATTTCAGATGTTGATTTAAGGAGAATCTCCGGAACCCAAGGATCACTTGAATTTAGAAAAGATAAATTAAAGCAGTTTGAACAAATATATTGCGGGGAATTTATTCCTTTTTATTCCTTTTGATACAATCTGATAAAAAGATAAATAATAAAAAGGTTTATAAGTAAAAAATCCTATTAATATGCAATAAAAAAGGGGATGAGATGAATAATAAAAAGATTTTGTTGTCTGTTTTTTTAGCAGTGATTTTAGTTGGCTTTATGTCTGTAATTAGTGCTAGTGTAAATATAGTTCTTCCTGCAAGTAATGTTACTAATATTTCTGGCTCTTATACTCTCAGAGCCTATGTTAATGGAACTCCAATAGTAGACGGTTCAATTGGAAATGTAAGTTTTTATTATCAGCCTTGGTGGGCTACTGAAGCAGCTAATGAGACTTGGATATTAATTGCAAGTGTTCAAAATACGAGCAAAAATCAAACTGTTTTTAGCACAATATGGGATACTACTGCCCTTAATGGAAAAAATTATACAATAAACGCAACTACTTATAATTATACTTATGGTACGACTGCTAACGAAACTAACATCTCTGGAAATATGACCATAGACAACACTGCTCCAACAATTGCTGTTTATGGAATATCTCCAACTGCTTATGCAAATGGGACATCAATAAAAACTTCAACGTCTTCTGCTAATAATTTGACCTTGAGCATATTGATTACTGATGCGACTATAGGAATGGCTAATACTTCTACTGCTGTTTGCTTTATTAATGTTGGAGGAGGGGTGAATCATACTATTCCAATGTTTAACACTGGCTTGACTACCGGCTGGTGTAATGCTTCTGATACTAATGCTACTACTACTCTTAATATTAGTGATTTAAGCGACGGTAATAACACAATTAACATTTATGTAAATGATACTCTTACCAATTTATTAAATAGCACATTAGTTGTTCAGATAGATACAACAGCTCCAATAGCTACTGCAACATGTTCA
The DNA here is from genome assembly GCA_964473005.1 of Candidatus Woesearchaeota archaeon. GTDB lineage: Archaea > Nanobdellota > Nanobdellia > Pacearchaeales > GW2011-AR1 > JAFCEV01. The sequence goes on from CAYYME010000001.1 coordinate 67,366, forward strand.
CCAAGCACTGTTCAGACAGGAGAATCATTTCCCTGCACGTGTTCAACAAGCGATGCAACATCAGGAATTAACAGCGCCTCTTCAGGAGGGACTTCAACATCTCCTGATGGAACTTCAACCCCATCAAACACAGGAACTTTCACATATACCTGCAGTGCAACAGACAATGGGGGATTGACAGCAAGTGCAACGACGACGTATTCTATTACCCAAATTCCAGGGGGTGAAACAACAGGAGGAACAGCCACCACATGGGTAACACATTCAATATCAGAAGAAGTTTTTGAACAAGGTCATACAAGAGAATTAGGAACTATGAGCAGATTAAAAGTTCAGGTGGGGGCAGAAGACCATTATATAGGGGTTGTTTCTATTACAAGCGATAAAGCAACAATACAGATTTCAAGCAATCCTACCAACATAACTTTATCTGCTGGAGAAGAGGCAAAAATAGATGTAACAGACGACGGTTTTTATGATATTTATGTTCTGTTAAACGGAATAGTTAATAATAGAGCAAATATAACAATTCAAAAAATCAATGAAGAAATTCCAGAGGGAGAAGGTGAAGTTTCGACTACAGGAGAGATAGAAGACGGAACCCTGGCGGAAAAAAAAGGACTAGGCTGGTGGTGGGCAGTAATCATTGCAGGGGCGATTGTTGTAGCATATTTACTTTCTTCAAAAGCATTCAAGAAGAGATAAATATTTAATCTCTTTAATTTCTAAGTCTTTATGGAACCTGATTTTGAAAATTGGATGATTGGGGATTTTCACATTCATTCGAGATTTTCGCGGGCATGCAGCAGCAATATTAATTTTGAAAACTTGGTGAAGTGGGCAAAAATCAAGGGATTGCATATTCTGGGGACAGGAGATTTTACACACCCGATTTGGTTTGAAGAGATAAAAAAAATGCAGGAGAAAGAAGGGTTTTATTATTATCAGGATTTTCCGTTCATTATTACCGGGGAAGTTTCTCTGATGTATACTCAGGAAAAGGGAAGAAGAATTCATCTGGTTATTTTGGTTCCTGATGTTGAAACTGCAGAAAAAATAAATTCTTATCTGGATGCAAAAGGAAGAAGAGATTATGACGGCAGGCCTATTTTCAAGATTTCAGGAGAAGAATTTGTGAGAGAGATGAAAAAAATTTCAGAAGATATAGAAGTGATTCCTGCGCATGCCTGGACCCCGTGGTTTGGGGTTTTTGGAAGTATGTCTGGTTTTGACAGCCTTAGAGAATGTTTCGGAGAAGAGTTTGAAAATATTCGTGCAATTGAAACAGGGATGTCTTCTGACCCAAAGATGAACTGGAGAATCGGGGAGCTTGAAAGCAAATCTATTGTGAGTTTTTCAGATGCCCATAGTTTCTGGCCTTTCAGACTCGGAAGAGAGGCAACCATATTCAGCAAAGTTAATTCTTACAGGGAAATTATTGAACAGATAAGAAATAATTCTTTTATCGGAACAATTGAAACAGACCCTGCTTATGGAAAATACCACTGGGACGGGCACAGAAACTGCAATTTTTCCTGTTCTCCTGAAGAAACAGAGAGAATTGGAGGAATCTGCCCAATATGCAAAAGAGCCCTGACTATAGGGGTTGAAAACCGAGTCGAGCAACTCGCAACAAATCCTGAGAATTTCAGGGCAAAAAATGCAAAGCAATTTTACACACTTCTGCCTCTGCACGAATTAATTGCTCTTAATTTAGGAGCAGGGATGCAAACATCAAAAGTTTGGAATGTTTATAACAATCTGATTAAAGAATTTGGAAATGAATTTAACATTCTTCTTAAAATTTCCAGAGAAGAAATGCTGAGAAAAAAAGTGGATGAAAAACTGGCTGAAATAATTCTTAAAAACAGAAGCGGAAAAATAAAAGTGAAGCCAGGTTTTGACGGAGAATACGGAAAAGCAGTTTTGGAAGAAAAGCAGGTGAGGTTATTCTGAA
>CAYYME010000002.1:0-17632 GCA_964473005.1 Candidatus Woesearchaeota archaeon
CGCATAGTGGAATGTTAACACGAACTGTTCGATTACGAAGTTCGACAGAATCTGGCCTATTCCCAACTTGCTTTTTTATTACAATAAAATTTAAATATAGAAAAGAGTGGGGGAAGTATGGAAAAGGAAAAATTAGGAAGAATCCTGAAAAAGAGTTTGATAGGTACTTTAATAGTTGGGAGTTTAGGAACTCTTGCTATTACAAGTTTAGTAAATTTGGATAATTATTTAACAACAAAAACTAATTTTAATAAGATAGTAAATACTGAGAAAAAAAATAGAATTTGCACAGAATATTAAAGAAAATTATCAGCATCAGGACAGGACTTATAGAATATTTCACTTTAAAGAGTATAATTTTATAAAGAGAAAATTAAAGTAAGCTATTACCATATCACAAACCATGTTCAATAATTCTTCTTACCAACATATTTAAAAGTAAATTAGACATTTAATTTATTGGGCATATAAAACCTGAAAAAGACAACGAATGGGAACGTAGCTCAGCGGGAGAGCACATGACTGAAGCTCATGGTGTCCGGGGTTCGACTCCCCGCGTTCCCATCTTCCTTTAAGATTGTATTAAAAACATTTATAAAATAAAGATTGCTAATCCTATTATGGCAAAAAAGACGGTGAAAAATAAAAATTCAGCAAATACATTAAATATAATTGCAATTATTCTTGGAGCACTTTCACTGCCGCTTGCTTTTATGCTGCCCCCTCTTGTCGGAATAACAGGTATTTTAGGAATTATCTTTGCATATGTAAAAAAAGGAGAAAATTTCAGGAAATCAAACACCTGGGCTTTTGTTTTAAATCTCACCAGTCTGTTTATTGCTATAATTATGCTAACATTATGGGTGGTGGGAATTATTTTGTTTAGTTCTTTGGCAGGCACATCATAAAATGAAAAACAAAAGAGCAGCAATGGAGATGAGTATCGGAACAATTGTAACAATAGTTCTTCTTATGAGTGTTTTGGTTTTGGGGTTTGTTTTAGTTCAAAAAATTTTTGGGACAGCTAGAGGAGCAGTAGATATGACTGAACAACAATTATATGAACAAATAAATAAATTATACTCTTCTGATGAAGACCAAAGAGTAATGGCCTTCCCTCAAACAAGAACATTAACAATCAAGAAGGGAAAAAGTGATGCTTTTGGATGGGGGATATATAATAATCATTTAGTGGAAGAATCTTTTTCTTCCCAAGTGTCTGTAGCTGAAATAGGAACAGGGTGTACAATGACTGAAACCCAAGCAGAAAATTTAATAAGCCTGGGAAAATCTCAAAGCAATATTCGTGTTGCTTCTGCCAGTCGCCTAACACATCCAAAAAAGATTATATTTAATATACCTGATACCGCAAGTGTTTGTCAGATAACTTATATCCTGGATGTAACAGATAAAGAAGGTGCTATTTATGATAGTGTTGACTTTTATCTTACAATTAAATAATCCTTAGATTTTTAAATTACTCTTTCTTAATCTGGTTATGCTGAGATTATACAATACTCTGACAAGAAAAAAAGAGGAATTCAAGCCTATAAAAAAAGGGGAAGTTGGTATGTATGTCTGCGGACCGACTGTTTATTGGTATCAGCACATTGGAAATCTGAAAGCATATATTTTTGCAGATATCTTAAGAAGAACTTTGGAATATAATGATTACAAAGTAAAACAGGTTATTAATGTAACTGATGTCGGGCATTTAACTTCAGATTCAGATAAAGGGGAGGATAAAATGGAAAAAGCAGCTGCAAAAGAAGGAAAGAGTGCGCAGGAGATTGCAAAATTCTATTTCAGTTCATTTTTGGCTGATTTTAAAAAACTAAATATTCAGGAACCTTCAGTTTGGTGCAAAGCAACAGAGCATATCAAAGAACAAATTGCATTGATAAAAAAGCTTGAAGAAAAGGGCTTCACATACAAAACTTCTGATGGAATTTATTTTGATACTTCAAAATTTAAAGATTATGGAAAACTTGCAAGATTAAATATTGGCGGTTTAAAAGCAGGGCAAAGAACTGAGATGCGGGAGAAAAAAAACAAAACAGATTTTGCCCTTTGGAAATTTTCCGGAAAGCCAGGAGTTCGACAACAGGAATGGAACTCTCCCTGGGGGGTTGGTTTTCCGGGATGGCACATAGAATGTTCTGCAATGTCAATGAAATATTTAGGAAAAAGCTTTGACATACACACAGGGGGCGTGGACCATATCCCGATTCATCATACAAATGAAATAGCCCAGAGTGAATCTGCAACAGGAAAAAAATTTGTTAATTACTGGTTGCACGAAAATTTTTTAACATTCAGGGGAGAAAAAGTTTCGAAGTCTAAAGGAGGATTATTTCTAATCTCTGAACTGGAAGAAAAAGGATTTGAGCCTCTTGCATACAGATATTTTATTTTGACTGGAAGCTACAGGAAACCAATGGATTTCTCCCTGGAAATTCTAAAAAACTCGCAAATTTCATACAGGCGACTAAAGAATATAATCTCTGAATTTAAAGACGATAAAAAAATAAATAAAGAATATCTGCAGGAATTTGAGAAAGAAATGGATGATGATTTGAATACTCCGAAGGCTTTGCAGGTTTTGTGGAAGTTCGTCAGGGATAAAAATGCCGACGGAAAATTAGGGGCAATAAAAAAAATGGATGAAGTTTTTGGTTTGGATTTGCTGAAGAAAGAAAAAATAAAAATTCCTAATGAAATTAATAAATTATTAACAGAAAGAAATTCTGCAAGAGAGGAAAAAGACTGGAAAAAAGCAGATGAACTCAGGGCAAAGATTAAAAAATTAGGATATGTTATTGAGGATACTGAAAAAGGAAGTGTTGTAAATAAAAAATAAGATGGTGAAAGAAGAATTAAAATTCATACAGCTAAATTACAAGCCAAGAAATGATTTAATCTGCCTGTTTAAAATCAATCCTGTAAGAGGAATCAGCATAAAAAAAGCAGCAGGCACTGTTGCGCTGGAAAGCAGCGTCGGGACATGGACAAATGTTCCGGAAAAAGATTATGTCAGAAAACTGCGGGCAAAAGTTTTCTCCATCAAAGGCAATCTGATAAAGATTGCTTACCCACAGGAATTATTTGAATCTGATAATGTTCCAAACATTTTATCCAGCATAGCAGGAAATATTTTTGGAATGAAATCTTTGGATGCCATCAGACTGCAGGATGTTAATTTTCCCCAGAAAATTCTGAAAAGTTTCTCAGGTCCAAAATACGGAATTAACGGAATCAGAGAAATGATGAAAATAAAATCCCGTCCTCTTATAGGAACAATAATAAAACCAAAATTAGGATTGAACACACAGCATCATGCACAATCTGCTTATCAGTCCTGGATTGGCGGGTGTGATATTGTAAAGGACGACGAAAACCTTGCATCACAGGAATTTAATCTTTTTGAAAAAAGACTTGCAAAAACCCTGGAGATGGCTGACAAAGCAGAAGAAGTTACAGGAGAAAAAAAAGGCTATCTGGTTAATGTTACTGCAGAAACAAAAGAAATGCTTAAGCGGGCGCAACTTGCCGAAAAAATGGGGAGTAGATATATTATGGTTGATATTCTTACTGCAGGCTGGGCTGCATTGCAAACAGTGAGAGAATCAAATTTTAAAATGGCAATTCATGCACATCGTGCAATGCATGCTGCTTTTGACAGAAATCCTGAGCAGGGAATCAGCATGATGGTTTTGGCTGATTTTGCAAGATTAATCGGAGTTGACCAGCTTCATATTGGAACAGGCATTGGAAAATTAGCAGGAAAAATAAAAGAAATTGAAGAACTAACAGGAGAAACTGAATTAAAAGATGTTAATGCTACAAAGATGAGACTCTCACAGAGATGGGGAAAGATAAAACCTGTTTTGGCTGTATCTTCGGGGGGACTGCATCCTGCACATGTCCCTTTTTTAGTTAAGCATCTTGGCAAAGATTTGGTTATTCAGGCAGGAGGAGGAATTCACGGGCATCCTTCTGGAACAGTTGCCGGAGCAAAAGCAATGCGACAGGCAGTTGATGCTGTTATGAAAAAAATTTCTCTGGAAAAATATGCAAAGAGTCACGATGAATTAAAAGAAGCCCTAGAATTCTGGAAATGAGAGAAAAAATAAGACTGGCAAAAGAAAGAGCAAAAGAAAGAGCAAAAAAATTTAACAGAGAATTAAAAAAAACAATGAACACTGCAATTGTGGCTGCTTTTGGATTTCTTATAGCTCTTGCATGGAGGGATTTAATCCAAAAAGGCGTGGAAGAGATTTCAAGCAAAAGCCCATTAAATAATCAGTTAATCAGCACCCTAATAATTACTGTTGTTTGTGTTTTTGGAATTTTGCTTGTGACTAAAATCTTTTCAGAAAAAGAAGATAATAAACAGAAAAGTGAAGATAAAGGCCGGGAAGACTTGGAAGAATGAACTAAAAAATCAGTCTTTATTAAATAGTGTTATAAAAATCTTTGTCAAATAAAGTTATAATATAGTCCCTTAAACTTTTTAAATCACCCAAAAAAGTTCTGGGAAAAGAATATTCAATATCGTTTATATCTTTGTTATATTTATAACTATAATAAAAATTTGATTTTCCTGTAAAATAATTAACTATCTCTTCTAAAATATTTGGTTTCTTTTGCTTTTGAAGGGGATTTTGTTTTAGAGAGGATTCTCCAAAGTTCAGGAATAACTCAAAATTCCTTGTTGCAAGCAGGGTATCATAACTAAACATAACTATTAATGATTTTTTTAATTTATAAAAATTGTTGTGATAAGACTTAAAAATATATTATAACTTATTATTTAATGAAAGAGAGTAAAGACAAATATCGCCGAGGAATTTTTATTGTAACATACTCAAGAACCAAAGAAGGAATTAAATATTTAATACTCAAGAGAAAACTTCACTGGAAAGGGGGGGAATTTCCAAAAGGCGGATTGAAGAAAGGAGAAAAGGTTCTTAATGCTCTGAAAAGAGAACTAAAAGAAGAAACAGGATTTGCTCCTCTTAGGATAAAAAAGTTCAGTTATTCAGGAAAATATGATTATTATAAAATATATTCTGACAGGCCTGGAATAAAAGGGCAGTCTTTCTCCCTCTTTGCTGCAGAAATAGCTCCAGGAAAAATTGAAATGGATAAAATAGAACATTCCGATTATCAATGGACAACTTTCAAAAAAGCATTGAAAAAATTAACCTGGCCCAATCAGAGAAAATGTCTTAAGATTGTGAATGATTGGCTGAAGAAGGATTAAATTCAGTGTGATGATAAAATAATTTTGCAAGGATATTTTTTTTCACTTGTGTATCATTTATCTGCTGAGTTATCGGACTTGTTATTTCAATAGTATAATCGTCATTTTCCACTGCTTGTTTTGGATCAGAATACTTTTCCCAAAAATTAACCTGGCATTGAGGACATGTAAAATCATTTCCAATTCTAAAGCATAATTTTTGGAGAGAAGATTTATCATACTTATTGCTGGCTAAAACCTCATCAAAACTTTTCCATGCCATCAAAAATTATTACCAACAGGTTTTTTAAACATTATTGCATTGAAAAATATATGAAACCGAGAGAATTTAGATTAAAATCAGGAAAGAATATTTTGCTTGGAAGAAATTCTGAAAATAACGAGGAACTTGTTAAATTGTATAAAGGGAAAAATAATATAATTCTGCATACAGCAGAACCCGGAAGTCCTTTTTGTGTTATCAGGGAACATCCTGCAACCTCTGCAGAAATAAAAAAAGCAGCAGTTTATTGTGCAAGATACAGCCAGGACTGGAGGGACAATAAAAAAGATGTTCTGGTGCATGTTTTCAAAGGAAAAGATGTTTACAAAACCAGAATGATGAAACCAGGAACCTTTGGAGTGAAAAAATTCAAGGTTATTAAAGTTAAAAAAGTGGACATTGAAAAATGGGCGGAGAAGAAGAATTAAGCCAGATGGAAGAGATGATAGAAGAAATATTTGCATTAGAAAATAAAGATTCCATAGATAGAAATTATCTGGGAAAACTTCTTGATGATTATAAAAAATTAGGGGGAAATGCAGCAAAGTATCAGGAAAGATATGCTAAAGAATTAAATTAAAATGCCAACCTTTCTTATCTGTTAAAAATTCTGTCAAAAAATTCAGATAAAAGTCCTCTTCCTTTTATCTCCCTGACTGTTTCACCTGTCACTGCTGGAGCTTCACCTCCGCCTTCTTCTCCGCCACTGCTACTTTCTCCCCCATCTGAACTAGAATCACCATCATCCTGTCCTACAATTCCTTCTGGTCCTGGAGCCACATCATTATCCATAACATTTGGAGCAGGCGACACATCTTCATTGTCTTTTGTTTTTGGAACTTCATCCACTGTCATACTGGTTTCAATTGTATTAATAGCATCTTCTATAACTTCAACTTCCTCTTTTATTTCATTAGCTAAATCTAAATCAGGTTCATATTCTTCTATTTCTCTTTCTGCTTCACCTGCAATCTTATTAATTTCATCATTCGAAATATAATCTTCATTTCCTTCATCATCTACTATCATCTTATCACCTTTTTTTATTCTTTCTTCATTAATTTTTGACATAACTATTTCACACGAGGATTCGTCTTCTATATCCATTTCCATGCATTCTTTTGGCATTTTCTTAATTTCCGTTTCTGGCATTAGGGATTCTCCTTGTTCTTCTTCTCCTTCTTTTGGCATTTGTTCTACTTGCTCCTGCTTTCCCATTCTTTTCATTATTCCAGCAACATCTATTTTCTCCATGCCGTGTTCATCCATAAATATCTTACACTCCAAGACCGACATAGCATAACATTCTGGAGGCAATCCCATCATTCCCATTCCTGAATTTCTTTTTTGTTTTTCAATGAATCTTCCACATTCATCTGGATTTTTAATTCCTGCTTCTCTGCATGAACCAGGAATATTTTCATTTACAAGTTTATTTCCCAATATTTCCTGACATTCTTGAGGAGAGACTGGAATTCCATCTTTAATACATTCAGAAGGAATATTTGAAATATCTGATGGAGGAGGAAGAGTTATTCCCATTCCTGCTAATGCTTCATCACACTCCATTCCTCTTATAAAATTTGGACCACTTACACAAACATCTGGAATTTCATCAAAGATAATCCCTTTTTTGTTAAGATAATCAACTTCGCTTCCAGGAGCCCCGCCAACTATTATGTTTTTTGACATTAATTTTGCACATTTTTCTGGATTTAATGCCTCAGCATCCTGACATTCTTGCGGCATACCTTTTTTTATCATAATTGCTCCGCATTCTTCCGGTGTTAAGGCACCGGCTTGTTTGCATTCTCCAGGTAACATAACCCTCTCGCAGTCTTCTGGCGTTAAGGCACCTGCATCAACACATTCCTGTGGCATGTGATTTCCCATAAGATAATCCTCGCATTCCTGAAAAGTCATTCCCACACATGCCTGGGGAATTATTTGGTCACTTCTCCATCCACTTGTTTCAGAAGGTGTAATTTGCATTCCAGGCATCATCCCTTTTTCTTCCATAAGTTTATTACATTCTTCTTTAGAAAGTCCTTCACATTCTGGAGGCGGCTGCATTTCTGGTTGTTCCATTAGGCCTTTTTCCTCCATAATTTTTTTACATTCCTCTTCTGGAATAGATTTTCCGTCCTTTATGCATTCTTCTGGAATCATACCAGATCTAACCATTTTTTGATTGCATGCCTCATCCCCTATATATTCTCCATTTTCCGTGCATTCTGTTGGAGGAGGTCCGTGAATTGAAAACATAATTTTATCACATTCTTCTTTTGTAGTAGCACCTGCTTCTATGCATTCTCTTGGAGCATATTTTTCCATCATAACTGCTTCGCACTCTTCTCTTGATGTAATTCCTGCTTGCACGCATTCCGGAGGAGCATTTTCCCCCATCATTTCTTTTTCTTTTTTACTGATTACATTATTTATTTCTTGTTGGAATAAAGGACGCAGGAATTTTGGAAGATTGCTTGGTATTTCTATATCCAATTTATCTAGTTCTCTGCATGCAGATTCATCATTTTGAAATTCGCATCTTATTGCAAGTGCTTTTCCTTTTTCACATTTTGTTTTTTCTGAGGCAATTGGAATCTCAGAACAATCACACTCACGAGGGTCACTCATACATGTTGTAAAAATTTCTAACATTTTTTTGGCAGATTCTTCCTCGTAGGCTCCTATTTTATTGTCAATTTCATTTCCAAGCCAGACAGGAGCATTATCAGGATTACATTTCTCATCATCTAACATAAGTTCATAATCCTGTTTTGCAAGTTCCTCGCAATATTCAAAAAGTTTTTCTGAATGTTCTGCAGAAAGTTTTGTTTTTTCTTCTTCATTAATATATTCATCTAAATAATCTGAAAACCCCGGATTAATTTCTCTGCTTTCTGTAACTTTTTTTATCATTCCTTCTGCATTTGCCTTGACTTCACCAGCAATTTCAGGAGAAGCCTGTTCCTGCACTATCTCTAATTTTTCTTTTGCTCTTTCAAGATTTTTTATTGCTTTTTCTGTATTTCCCTCCTGGATATTATTTATGGCAGCATCAATCTCATTTTCTCTGGCATCCATTGCTCTTTCTGCTTTTTTATCCCCACTGGACAGAGATATTCCAACATCATCAACTGCCCTCCCTACAAAAGAATAAGCTGATACTAATGTAGAAAATAACAAAATAGAAATCAACAATATGATTATTATCCCCTCTTTTTTCATATAAAGATTAGGTTTTTATATCTTAAAAATCTTACCCTTCCATGACATTAGGAAATTTGCAACTGGGAAAAAACAAACTAACAGATAATTTTATTGAAACTCTGAAAAATCATTTCAAGAAGCACGAGCATGTTAAAATCTCTGTCCTGAAAACCTGCTGCAGAGATAAGGAAGAACTGAGAAAAATCTGCAAAGAACTCCTGGACAAACTCGGAAATAATTATACTGCAAAGACAATAGGATATACAATTGCCGTGAAGAAATGGAGAAAACCTGTTAGATAAAAAAGATTAATTCTGAGTCATCTCAACAAAATAAATCTGACCATTAAATACAAAATTTTGTCTTACTCTCTTTACATTGCCTGAAATATTCTCTACTTGTTTCTCAAGTTGACGTATAGTTTCTGCTCTAATTTTTTTAAATCTAGCTAATTCTTTTTTTGCATTTTTAGATTCTTCTTTAGTTCCATGATATCTAAAATAAGCATTATTTATGAAAGGATCTCTCCCTCTTTTCCCATCAGTTATAAGACAATGATATAATAAGCTTGATATAAATTTGGCATTTTCTGGATTTTTCAAATCAAGAAGTTCAGTCTGATAAATCATAGAAGAGTATATTCAATAAACTTTATAATCTTTTCTCAACCAAATGATTTATAAATCATCTTTAACCCTAATTTTCAGGTAACTAACTCATTGAGTTAATCTATTGTCGCGAGACAAGCCTGTATAAAAATGAATAGTGTATATGAATTGGATGCTCAGGAGTATAATAAAAGATTAGCTGACGCTTTGAAAAAAATCCCAGAGTTCAAGGAACCTGGATGGATTAAATTTGTAAAATCAGGAACAGCAAAAGAAAGGCCCATAGAGGATTCTGATTTTTGGTATCACAGGGCTGCAAGTATTTTAAGGCAGATTTATAAAAAGAAAATCGTCGGGGTAAACAGATTAAGAACAAAGTACGGAAGCAAAAAAAACAGGGGATTTAAGCCAGAGGAATTCCGAAGAGCAGGGGGGAAAATAATCCGGACTATTCTTCAGCAGACAGACAAGGCAGGATTTACAGAGATAGCAAAAGACATAAAAGGTTTGCGAAGAAAAAAACCAGGAAGAATTTTAACAGAAAAAGGAAAATCATTTTTAGAAAATATGGGGGAGAAAAAATGACAGAGAATATTGATAAGGTTATAAGTTACAGAGATGCTTATGGGAAACCAACAACAAATTTTTATTATCAAGGGCGAGAAATAGAAATCAGTAAAATAACTTTAGATAAAAAAATTGCTGGAATTAATAAGGGATAATTCAAATATGCTCAGAAATAATTCAAAAATAATGAGAATAACTTCAAGAATATAAAATGGGAATAAAAAATCCGAATAAAAAAGCAAAATTAATGAGAAAAGGAAGACAGACAAAATGGGCTCCTGTCTGGGCTGTGCTTAAAAAATACGGCAAAGGAAAAAGAGTTCATCCTTCAACCATGACAAAATACAGGCGTTCGTGGAGAAGAACCAAACTTCACATCAAACCAAGAAAACAAAGAAAATCACACTTCGGATAAAATGGTAAAAAGAAACGATAAATATCAGGAACATAAAATATTATTCAGCAGCAGGAATAAAGAGAGATATAAGGAATTTTTGATAGAAGGAAAATTTAATGTTACAGGGCTTGAGATTCTAAGAATGCAGGGAGCAGTGGACAGGATTTTCCCTCCTTCAGACGAAGAGATAGAAGAAGAACAGCCAAAAGAGATGCTAATTTATAAGACTTCTTTAGAGAAAATAACCATGATAGTAAATTATGAAACACATTTGCACAGTGTTCATGTAGCATTCAAGTATGACTACAAAAAAGATACAGAAAAGTATGAAAAATTAAAGCAGATATTAGAAACTAATTTAGGATGCACATTAGAAGATCCTGAAGAATCCAAAAAAGAAAATTCAAATTTAATAAGTAAACTAAAATCAAACTAAAATGGCTAAATCAAAAGAAACTCAAACAGAAAAAGTTGAAAGAGAATATATTATTCCGCTCAGAGAAAAAGGACGGGTTGTTCCAAGATACAAAAAAACCCCGAAAGCTGTTAAAACAGTTAAGGAATTTTTAGTAAGACATATAAAAATTAGGGACAGAGATTTAAAAAAAATTAAAATTGACAGATTTCTGAATGAAGTGCTCTGGTTCAGAGGCATTAAAAATCCCCCGCATAAAATAAAAGTTAAGGCGATTAAAGAAGGAGAAATTGTCAGGGCTGAACTTGCTGAACTTCCGGAAAAATTAAGATTTAAGAAAGAAAAAGAAGAGAAGATAGAGATAAAAGCAAGGGAAATTATTGAAAAAAAGAAATCATTAATGCAAAAAGCAAGAGAAGGGTTGCAAAAACCTGCAGAAGAAAAAGCCTCTGGAACAAAGCCCCAGGACTCATCCGCTCCGACGCAGTCACCCGAACGAAAGCAGACAGAAGAAGAAAAGAAAGAAGAAAAAGAAAAGGCGAAAGCAGGCGCTGAATTCGGAAAAGAGATTGAAAAATCAGCAGCTAAAAAAGCCAAGCACGGAGCAGGCGCAAAAACACAGCAGAAACACCAGTTCAGAAAAGCACTTGCGAAATAATTTTATACTTCCTAATTCTTAAAAATTTATGCTGGAAGAACTGAAAAGAGAACTTGAAGAATTAAGAAATCCTGAACAGGCTAAGATATTTCAGAGATTCTTCAAAACCGGAAAAGGAGAATACGGAGAAGGAGATATTTTTCTCGGAATAAATGTGCCTGCACAGAGGGAGTTGGCAAGAAAGTATCTGATTTTAAGTCTTCCAAAAATCCAGGAATTACTGAAAAGCAAAATTCACGAGCACAGATTAATTGGATTAATTATTTTAAATGAAAAATATAACAAAGCCAAAGCAAATGAAGAGGAAAAAGCAAATATTGCCAATTTTTACCTGACGAACACCAAGAATATCAATAACTGGGATTTGGTTGATTTGAGCGCCCAGAATATTCTTGGAGATTTTCTGTTTGATAAAAAGAAGGATATTTTGTATAAACTGGCTGGTTCAGAAAATATTTGGGAAAGAAGAATTGCAATGATTTCCACTTTTAATTTTATAAAACAGGAAGAATTTGAAGATGCTCTGAGAATTGCAGAAATATTATTGAAAGACAACCATGATTTAATTCATAAAGCTGTTGGCTGGATGCTTAGAGAAATTGGAAAAAAGGACAAAGCTGTTTTAGAAAGTTTCTTAAGGCAACATTATAAAGATATGCCAAGAACAATGTTAAGATATGCTGTTGAGAAATTTCCTGAAGAAAGAAAGAGAGATTATTTAAATGGAAATATATGATTAATAAAACAAAAAAGTTTATAAACTATGGTGGCTATAGTAGCTATAGGATGACAAGTACAATTCAATTAAGCAATGAAACAAAGAAATTAATAAGCTCTTTTGGAACAAAAGAAGAAACTTATGAAGATATTATTAAAAGAATTTACAACCTTGCTGTTAAAGAGCAATTAAGGCAATTTTTAATGCCTTCTGATAGATTTATTTCTCTGGATGAATTCAAGAAAAAGGTTGAAAAGAAATGGCCAAAATCGAAATAATCGATTCATTGGCAAAAGAAATTCAAAAAAAGTTCAAGGGGGAATCTCATAAGATTATTGCTTTGCTAGAAACATTAGAAAAAAACCCAAAAAAAGGAAAATTTCTTGGCCAATTTGCGGGTTTTGCAGTTAAAGAATTAAGATATAAGAATTTTAGATTTTATTTTATTGTAGAAGGACATAAATTAAATGTTTTATCAGAAGAGGAATTAGTGGATTTGCTAATGAAATTTGTAAGGATGTCTGATAAGAAGTTTCAACAAAAAACAATAAACGAAATAAGGAAAATTCTATTAAAAATTGGTCCTCAGGGGTTTTGATTAAAACATATCCTCTCTAAAATATACATTTTAATATACACTTTATAGTTATATATTAATTTTTTAAACAAGTGATTTTTAAGTCTTTTATGGATATTGAAGAGATTAAATCAGAAAAAAGCATTAAGGAACTTCTTGAATTTGGAATTATAAATATTGACAAGCCTTCAGGCCCGACATCTTTTACAATTTCTGATATTGTAAGAAAAAAACTCGGATTAAACAAGAGTTCTCATTTTGGAACTTTAGACCCGAAAGTCAGCGGAGTTCTGCCTGTTGCTCTTAGCAGAGCCTGCAAACTTACAGGATATTTTCTGGGAGAAGACAAGGAATATGTTGGGATAATGAGATTCCACGAGGATTTGGATATTGAGATTATAAAAAAAGCAATACAAGACAAATTCTTAGGCAAAATAACCCAGCTGCCTCCTGTCAAATCAAGAGTTAAACGGCAGTTAAGAGAAAGGGAAGTAAAGAAATTTGAAGCTATTGAAAAAGACAGACAGGATATTCTGTTCAGGGTTGAATGCGAAGGAGGAACTTATATACGAAAATTAATTCATGATTTGGGAGAAGAACTGAAGGTTGGGGCACATATGCTTGAATTGAGAAGAATACGGGCAGGAATTTTTGAGGAAGAAAGTTCAGTAAACCTCTATGATTTTGAAAAAGCTGTTGATGAATTTAAAAACGGAAATGAAGAATTATTAAGAGCGATAATTATTCCTGCAGAAATTGTCTGCAGAGTTTATCCTTTTCTCGAGATTAAAGAGGACAATTTAAGGAGGATATTTACAGGAAAGCCCATTTACAAGAAAGATGTGAAAGAGGATACAGGAGTCAAAAAAGATTCTGTGATTTCTGTCTTTTGCGGGGAAAAATTTATTGGAATGTATAAAGTTATAAGAGGCAAGGAGATTTTTGCGAAGCCGGAATTTGTTATGCAACCTATGAATTAGCAAATTATAAAAAAGAGGAATTATTTCTTTTGGAATGGAACTAATATTTATTAAGTTTATAAAAATTGCTGCAACAATTATGGGTGTTATAATGTCTTTGGGATATTTCCCCCAGGCATATAAAGTTTATAAGAATAAATCCTCTAAGGACATCTCTTTACTGGCTTTTGTAATTTTTAGTTTAGGCACTTTAACATGGTTTATATATGGATTAACAATTAAAGATATTCCAATTATCCTGGGCTTTATTTTGGGAGTGATTGGCTCCTGGCTAGTTTTAATATTATCAATAATTTACAGGAAAAGAAAATGAAACACTTTGTCTATTTTTCAAATTCAGCAGCCACATCCGGAAAAGCCCTGTCAGGAAATTTGATGAAAGCAGGAAGGATGGATATTGCAATCCATAGTTTAATTCAGGGGTTGTTTTTATCGCATGATTTCAGGAAAGATGTTAAATTTCATTTTATATTCTACGGACAGCCAGACCCTCCAAAGCATATAGAGATACAGGTAAAAGAAGGACTGGACATCTCAAAAAAAGATGTTGCAGGATTGATTCAAAAAATTTTATATAAATACAAAGAAGGGCAGAAAACCGAAGTTCTTTCGGGGTGCTTTATAGAAAAGAAGAGCTTTCTGAAAGTTGCTGAAGAACTTGCAGAAAAGAATTCAATTTTTATTTTGGATAAAAAGGGAAAAGACATCAGGAATGCTGAAATTGATGATAACTGCGTTTTTATCCTGGGGGACCACGAAGGACTTCCACAAAAAGAACTAAGAAGATTAAAACAAATTTCTGAGTCTGTTTCAGTCGGGCCAAAAACTTATTTCGCAAGCCAGACAATTGCTGTTGTAAATAATGAACTGGACAGAAGAAACATTTGAAGTTAGATTACATCTAACTAAAGAAGTAATTGTTAAGGATATTTTTCGAATAATCACCTAGTCTTATTTTAAAATTTTTATTGGCATTTATAAACATCTTTATTAGGGCGGGTGGGAAAGAATAAGTTATTTTAAAAACATCAATAAAGAATAAAAACTCCTTTTGCCTGTCTAAAATATGAAAAAAGCAGTCAGGATTTATATTACAGGAACTGTGCAGGGTGTTTTTTTCAGGGCTTTTGTAAAGGAAAATGCAGAAAGATATGATGTAAAGGGCTTCACAAGAAATCTCGAGGACGGAAGAATAGAAATTTTTCTTGAGGGAAATCCTGAGAATGTCAATAAAATGATGGAACTCTGCGAGAAAGGGCCGAAACATTCGCAGATAAAGAAAATGGAAGTCAAGCCTGAGAAATTTCAGGACTTCAAAACCTTCAAGGTTTTGCATATATAGGCTATAAAGTATATTTTCTAAAATATATATGCTACAATATAACTACTTTGTATTAACAATAAACCTTTTTATATGAGACTAGATTTTAAACCAAATGATATACACCAACTCTGATGGCGGTGCACGGGGTAATCCAGGACCAGGTGCTATTGGAATTATAATCAGAAAAGAAGGGCAGATTCTTGAGAAATACAGCGGATTTATCGGAGAAAATGTTACAAATAATATAGCAGAATACGAAGCTCTGATAAAAGCTCTTGAACTTGCCTCTAAACATACAAAGGGGGAAATCACCTGCATTCTTGATTCTGAATTAATTGTCAGGCAACTTCTGGGAGAATATAAAGTAAGGCACCCTGTATTGCTTAAATTATTCCTGAAAGTTCAGAAACTTCAGGATAGCTTTGAAAAAATAAGATATCTTCACGCAAGCAGGTGGAATAAATTCCAGAGAATTGCAGATGAATTGCTGAATGAGGAACTGGACAAATTGGGTTATAAAAAATACAGATACAAAAGATGAAATTAAAGTATAATTAATCTTATAAAAGAATTGAATATATATTTATTATGAAATACAATAAATTAGTTAGAGATAAGGTTGTTGAATATTTAAAAGAAATAGATAAAAATCCATCTTATCATAAAGCTAATGAAAAAGAATATTTGGAAAAGCTAAAAGAAAAATTGCAGGAAGAGGTAAATGAATATTTAGAAAACCCAACCAAAGAAGAACTTGCAGACATTTTAGAGATTATTTATGCTCTTTGTAAATATGAAAAAATCAGCAAAAAGGAATTAGAAAATGTCAGAAAAATGAAAGCTAAGACAAAGGGAAAATTTTTAGAAAGAATTATTCTTGATGAAGCAGATAATTAAATATTTAAAGAAGATTTCTTTTTTCTAAGCATGGCTGAAAAATTTTTCTGGGCTGACCAGATTGCTGACAAAATAATCAAGGAAAAAGGGGAAAAAAGCGAATATGTGTGCGCTTCAGGCATCACTCCCTCGGGCACAGTTCATATAGGGAATTTTCGGGAAGTCATAACAACAGATTTAGTTGTAAAAGCCCTTGAAAAAAAAGGAAAAAAAGTAAAATTTATTTATTCCTGGGATGATTATGACAGATTCAGGAAAGTTCCAGTAAATATACCCAAGAAATATGAAAAATATCTCGGGATGGCTTTGAGCGAGGTTCCATCTCCTTTTGAAAAAAATAAAAGTTATGCAAAACACTTTGAAGAAGAATTTGAAAAGCAGCTGAAAAAAGTCGGAATAAAACCCAAATTTATAAGGCAAAGCATAATGAACAAAAAATGCAAATATGCCTCCCTGATAAAATTAGCAATAGACAAAAGAAAAGAGATTGTAAAAATTCTGAACAAATACAGAGAAGAACCCTTAGAAGAAGACTGGATGCCTTTAACAGTTTATTGCTCAAAATGCAAAAAAGATTTCACAAAAATTGTCAGTGCCTCAGGATATGAAATTGAATATGAATGCAAATGCGGATTCAGAGAAAAGATAGATATCAGAAAAAAAGGAATTGTCAAGGCTACTTGGAGAGTTGACTGGCCCATGAGGTGGAAATATGAAAAAGTTGATTTTGAACCAGGAGGAATAGACCACAGTGTTTATGGAGGCTCATATACAACAGCAAAAGAAATTGCAAAAATAATTTATGATTTTGATTATCCTATTTACCAATTTTATGACTGGGTTAAGATTAAAGGAGGCAAAGAATTTTCAAGTTCAGCAGGAAATGCCCTGACAGTGAATGATGTAGAGGCAGTTTATGAACCAGAGGTTTTAAGATATATTTTCGTCGGAACGAAGCCGAGAGCAGGATTTCAGATAAGCTTTGACAATGATGTTATAAAGATTTATGAGGATTATGATGAATTAGAAAGGAAATATTATGAAAAAAAAGCAAATCCAAGAGAAAGAAGAATTTATGAGTTATCACAGATAAAACTTCCCCGAAAAAAACCAGAGAAAATCAGTTTCAGACATCTGATAACTTTTGTCCAGACTGGAAAATTGCAGGAAGTTAATAAAGACTCCAAATTCAGGGCAGAAAAAGTCAAGAATTGGCTGGAGAAATACGCAGGTGAGGATATGAGATTCAGAATCCAGAATAAGATAACTATTAGATTAAATGAAAAAGAAAAACAGGCTCTTTTGGAGCTCAATAAAATCTTAAAGAAAAAGAAATATGGTGAGGAGGAGTTATTCAATGAATTCTATAACATCTGCGAGAAAAAAGGAATTAAAAACACTGAATTTTTTAATGCAGCGTATAAAGTTATAATAAACAAAGAAAAAGGACCGAGATTAGCAAGTTTAATTTTGAGTGCAGGGCAGGACAAAATAGTTAAATTATTGGAAAAGATAAAATAAAATGGTATTGATAGTAAAGAACAACATAAGGAAAGTTGTGAAAGAGCTGGATAAAGAAAACTCTGTATCAAGTGTTTCCGAGGAAGTTGAACCTGCCCTTGAAAAAAGGGTTGAAGAAATTTTGGATAATGCTATAAAAAGAGCCAAGGCAAACGGAAGAAGAACATTGCAGGCGAGGGACTTATGATGGACAATTTTGAAATATTAATAACCATTGTAAGTGCCGAGC
>CAYYME010000002.1:17732-42928 GCA_964473005.1 Candidatus Woesearchaeota archaeon
GAGGGACTTATGATGGACAATTTTGAAATATTAATAACCATTGTAAGTGCCGAGCAGAGGGACTTGTAAAAGGAATTGAAATGCCAAAGAATAAATCAAAAGGCTCAAAAGTTGAGAGAGAATTATTTCAATTATTTGTGGATAATAATTATAGAGCTATTCGGGCTGCAGGAAGCGGGACAATGGAAAATGCAGATTGCGATTTAATTGCAGGTAAAAAAGGGAAGAAATATTGTGTTGAAGTTAAATCAAGTAAAAAACCCTCAAAATATATTTCAAAAGATCAAATGAGTAGATTTATGACTTTTTCAGAAATAATTGGGTTAAATCCTGTAATTGCTTTAAGATTTAATAGGGAGGGTTGGTTGTTCTTACATCCTAAAATATTAAGAGATGCTGGAAAAAACTGGGTTATAACTTTAGAAGAAGCAAAGAAAAAAGGTAAAAAGTTTGCACAATTTTTTGGATGATTGATTACAACAATACTTAAAATTTGGGATTTGTTATATATCTTATGAAAAGATTAATCTTAATTTGTGCTATTGTTTTACTAGTCTCAAATATCTCTGCAATAAGAATCAATGAAATTGAAATGAACCCTGAAGATGGTGGCGAGGGAAAGGAATGGATTGAAATTTATAATGACGAAGAAGAGATTATGGATTTGTCTGGATGGGAAGTTTGGGATGGATTAAAAACCCCGACAAAAAGGCAGATTATTTCAAATGAAACAATCATTGAAAAGGGAGATTTTTATGTTATTGAATTAAAGAGTGCTGTGCTTAATAATGGGGGTGATTTTGTAATTCTTTATAACAGCGAAGGAAATGAAATTGACAGAACAGAAACATTAAAAGATTCTTCGTGGAGTTTTGAAACCTGGCAATGGTGCGGTTCGTGGGAATTTTTAGAAGCTACAAAGAGGGAAAATAATAAATGTGAAACTGAAGAAGAGGAAAAAGAAGCTGAAGCAAATAAAACAGAAAACGAAACAGAAATCAGTGAAGAGAGCATTTTTGAGATAACAGAAGATGAGGAAACAGGAACAGCAAAACAAAGCACCACTGCCGAAGTCATAAAATTAACTCCAAAAAATATAAAAAGCAACAAAGATAACCAAATTTTAGATAACAGCGATTATGCAAAATACGGATTTGCCGTCTTCTGTGTTTTGCTCGGGCTTTTATTTTTATTAAGGAGAAAAAACAGATTAAAAAATGAGTTTAACCAAGAAAGACAGGGAAACAAAGGGAATTAAAGCGATTTTGGTTTTTGAAATAATCGGCAGACCGCCTGAGCATCTCAAAGAAGCTCTGGAAGGAATTATAAAAAGAATTGATGAGGAGAAAGGAGTTGAAGTCAGGGAGAAGAAAATTAACGAACCTGTTTTGATGAAGGAATCTGAACAATCCCCGGATTCCCCTGCTAAAAATATCCCACAGGAAAAATTTTACACAACCTTTGCAGAGATTGAAGTGGAAGTTGAGCAAATTCTCTATCTTGCAATTTTAATGTTCAGATATATGCCGGCACATATTGAGATTATTGAGCCTGAATTAATAGCACTTTCCAACAACGGCTGGAATGACGTTTTCAATGAACTTACCAGAAGACTCCACGGCTATGATGAGGTTGCAAGAATTCTGCAGCTGCAAAATGCCCAGATGCAGCAGAAGTTAAGAGAATTAATGCCTGAACCAGATGATAAAAAAAAGATTAATAGAGATATAAACAAAAAAAAGAGAAAGAATAAAAAATAATTTACTTCTTCACAATTTTCCCCTTGGCAATATCCAAAAGAACCACTTTCTTTTTTGTCTTTGCAGTTTTTTTAGCAAACCATATAATGATAATGAAAATCAGCACAAGAAGCCCCCAGCCAATTATTTTTCCTGTATTGCTTTTCTTAATTTGCTCGCAGGTTCCGGTTTCAGGGCAACAGGTTGCATCTTTTGCCTGTATTGGTGTTATATTGCATTTCTCATCGCTCTTGCAGATTGTTCCTTTAGCTTCAGCACAGGTTTTTGTAGTTGCCTCAATAATTTCCTTCTCTTTTGTTTCATTTGTTTCTTCTTCCTGTTCTTCCTCTTCTTCTGCAGACGCATTCTGCTCTTCTTCACTCTCTTCATCCTGAATCTGGCTGACAAATGCATAAACAGGAATTTCATATTCCAGACTTTCTGTGCTAAGCAATATTTTTCTGAAAGACGTTTCATTTCCTAATCCAAATTCTATATCTTTTATTTCCCCGGATTTCACAATTACTGAATTGTCTCCGCTGTCAGAATCACTGAAAAAGAAAGAAAAAAAACCGCCTTCTGTTTCTGTCCTGTTCTCATCTATTTTTATTGTTATTTGATAATCTTTTAAATTCTGAACCTCTATTGAAAAATTCTCACTGGTTATGATAAAGCCGGGATTGATTGAAAAATCTGCGGTTTCATTTGTTATTGTGAAATTTTTTATAATATCTTCCTCAACAACTTCAGTTCCTTTAGTATATTTTACATCTTCAAGTGCAACTGAGTAGTTATCCGGAGATTTGCCTTCTAAAAGGGCATAGATGTAATATTCCTCGTCAATTTTTGCAATATCATACTCCACAGGAATTTTTACATGCCCCCTGTAAAAGAAGATATTCTCCTTAAAAACAGGCTCCAGAAAATTTCCTGAAACCCGCGCCATCAGTGTTTCTCCCTGTGAAAAATTTGTTTTCATATCAAATTCCACTGCAGAAAACAGAGGCAAAGTCAGTAATAGTATAACTAGCAGGACTTTTTTCATTATTCAAAATCTCCTGTTTTGAATCCGCAGTTTACGAGGACTTTGAAAATCTTTGATTTTCATAAACAATTAAGAAAAACAGAGTTAATAAATTTTATCTGCTCATATCTTTTAATTTTTTGAGAACTTCATCAAATTCCCCTGAACTTTTTCCAGGCTTTCTTGCAGGAAGGTGGCTTGCCGGATAGTGGTGTGCAGGAGGCAGAATCTGTCTCTGCATTATTCTGTGCGGAGCAGAGGAGGAAGGGGGGAATCTGGGGGAAAAAGGACCTGGGCTTTCTTTTGGTTTTGATTTTCCTGATTTTAATCTAAGCCAGAATTCTCTTAATTTATTTCTGAAGATTATTCCAAGAACCACAAGAGCTATCAAAATTATCAGAATCCAGAGAAAGATACCTGATTTCTTCTTTTCTTGTTTTATGCAACAAACATCTCCTGAATATTCACAATCATAGTTGGAATTTTCCACATAACCCTCTCCGCATTCAAAAGCCTCGCAAACTCCTTCATTATCTTCGCAATCAGAAACTTCTACGGTCTTTTTTTCGCAGGAACCCAAACAGCATTTCAAAGCATCTGATGCTTCCTGGACTATTCCGATGCATTTCTCATCAGAATCACATTCTTCCCCACTCATTTCTTTACAGGTTTTCATGACTGCGGGAGTATCACAACAGACGTCAGTAAAAGAAGAGCAGGCATAATCTTTCTCTGCTCCCCCTGCATCAAGACACGCTGCACTTGAGATACAATAATAGTGCATGTCTTCGCAGTCTGCTTCAATCTCTCCGTCGCCACCTAAAGATTTTGGCCATACAGAATATAAAATAAATGCTGTGTCAAGAACATTTCCTGAATTCCAGCATCCTTCTTTGTCCTGCG
This sequence comes from Candidatus Woesearchaeota archaeon, assembly GCA_964473005.1. Classification (GTDB taxonomy): domain Archaea; phylum Nanobdellota; class Nanobdellia; order Pacearchaeales; family GW2011-AR1; genus JAFCEV01. The sequence goes on from CAYYME010000002.1 coordinate 21,399, forward strand.
AACTCAGGAGCCAGGTTTCTGCTCTTGTTCTTTCGCTGGATTTTTCCAAAGCAAGCAGTGCAAGTGCAGTATCATAAAATTTATCTCCTGATTCATGCCAATAACCGTTGCTGGTCTGCTTTGAGAGCAAATCAATTTTAAAATCACTATAATCTGTCAGAATGTATAAAAAAGATTCAGGAAGAACTTTAGGATTATCTTCTGCCATGGTAATCAGATAAGGGAGATAAGAATCTGTTTCTTCATCCAAAGAATCCAAAACCAGAACAGCCCATAATGTTCCCTCATAATCACAGACACCACCATTTACAAAGCAGAAAGAATTTACTTTTTCTGTGATTGTTGAGCCTGCAGATGCAGAACTTGTCTTGTCTGAAACATAAATAGTGGAAGAGCCTTCTTTTCTGAATAATAAATTAGTAATAAAATTCTCGTCGCAGGAAATAGTAATTTCTTTTTCATAACAGGAAGAATCAACTTCCAGCCAATAGCCTGAACTTTCCAGAGTCAGGCAGTTTCCTGCACCAGAATTTATTTTTTTATCTTCCCCTATTCCAATATTATAATCTGAACTGCTGTAAGAAATTGTGCATGCTGATGCTCCTTCTGGCTCAATCTGGAGATACCAAGTTAAATCTGTGGTTGTTGAGTTCTGGGACAGCAGCCACTCTTCTGCCTTGCTGTATCCCCTGAAAGCCAGAATTGCCTGGCTGGTAGCCATCACATTGCATTCTGCTTTTGGCCAGCACTCATCATTCTTAGATGCATCCTGAATTTCACTTTTGCATTTTCCGACTGCAAGCATGGAAAAAATCTGTGCTTTCAAAGAGAGCGATGAGCAGTCATCTATTTTTTCCTCGAGACAGGTGTACGCCTTAGTTATCTGAGTTTCATTTGATGCAAGAACAAACGGAAGAACAAACATCAAAAAAAACACCCCAAGCAAAAGCACCTTTTTTATCATAAGAGAAGTAATCATTTGTTATTTTTAAAAGTTGTTCTTTTTGGATAACCGAATGTTTTTTTCGCAACATAATTCACAGGATTTTTTATCATTCTGCAGAAAGTGTCAGGCTCGCAAACTGCTATTCCCTGATAATACTCTTTGCAGTTCGGGGGCAGAACTGATTTGTTTCTGTACGTCCCTCTTAACTGGGCTTCAATTATTCCCTTCATTAAAGGAGGCTTGTTTTTTTCATTCCAGGAATAAATCCTTTTTTCAACTTCGTCCCTGTCAATTCCAAGAGAGCGGAAGAAATTCATAAGAATGAACACCGCCCTCTTTCTGCCGTCGGAAAGCCCGCCCAGAATTTTCCTTATGCAGGGAGGAAAATTATCTTCTGATAGATTAAGAATCTTTAGTGGTTTGAAATCTCCTTTTATCTGTTTTTCCTCTTCTTTTTCAGGATTATTTTCTTTATACCAGTCCAGGGCCTGCAGAAGAAGTTCTCTTGCCTCCCCTTCTTTTGATTCAGGAATAAAATTTTTTATTTCTGCTTTCAGAGGTTGTGCGTCGTTCACATCAAAATTCTTAATTTCGTCTTGATTCAGCACAACACTTGCCAGAGCAGTTTTTTCATGCAGAGAATAGGGAGTTCTGAACAAATGCCTCGGAGAAACCAAAACTAAATCAGGCATGACTTCTTTCGGAGCCCTGAAGTCCTTCACATACTTGTTTGACTTTGCCAGTTTGCTTATTGCTTCAATCAGCTGTTTTTCTGTCTGCTGTGTGAGATATCTCGTAATTATTCTCGGCCATTCAGGAAACATGTCTGAAGTTTTAACCCCATTCACTTCTTTTGGAAAAGACTTCCATGGAACAATAATATGAAACCCCTTGCTTCCGGAGAATTTTACCCCCACATTTTTTACTCCGCTGAATTTAAGAAAATTAATTATTTTCTCTGCACAGATTTTGCTGTAATCAAGATACTTGCTGTCAATATCTATCAGCAAATCCCAGCCAATCCTGAATCTGTTAGCCTGTTCTTCGTTCATTCCTGTAACAATATTCATAGGCTCTTTCCAGATTTCCTCAGAACAATTGAAAGATGTCGCGCCTTTTTTTACAAGTTCAAAAATTTCTCCAGGATATTCAAAAGTGTCCGGACGTTTTCCAAACTCTTCAAAATACCTCGGGCAGATTTCCCGGTTTCTGCAGAATTCAAAAATCGCTTTCTGAACATCTTGCCTTGAATAATATAAATTAGTCAGTTTCCTGATTCTTTTCTCACGAATAGTCTGCTCCATTTTATTTTATTGAATTAAGAAGAAATTGTTTAAAAGATTTGATTATGGTGGGACCATCTTTTTTTGCTAAATTAATTAATTCATCTTTATCAAACCATCTAATCTCGGCTACTTCCTCTTTGTTAATTTTGAAATATTCCAAAGGTTTATCTAGCTTTAATAAAAACATTTGTGTAAAATGATTGTGGGGGTATTTAACCCTCTTCTTTATCCATTCTTTTACCTTGATATTTTGCAACCCTATCTCTTCATCAGCTTCCTTGATTATATTTGATTCATATGTTTCTCCTTTCTCAACTGTTCCTGCTACTGCTGGGCCCCACATTCCAGGATCTTTTTTCTTTGTGAAAGCCCTCCTAGCCAGAAGAATTTGACCTTTATTATTTTCAATCCATAAAGCAGACACCCTATATATGTCCTTATTAGTTAAAGTCCCTCTCTCTTTATATCCTATAATCTCATCCTTTTCATCAACAATTATTATCTTCTCCATAAGAGAGACAATGTCTATTAATTTATATAATTACCCTCTCTCCACAACAACAATGCTTAAAAAATAAATAACTTTATTAAAATGATGTTAATCAAATTAGAAAATCCAAGCCTGATATCAAAAGCCGTGGAGATAATCTCTGAATTGGTTACAGAAGTGAGAATAAAAGTAAATGAACTTGGGCTGAGCATAACAGCAATAGACCCTGCAAATGTTGCAATGGTTGGGTTCAGGCTCCCAAAAAATGCTTTTTCGCAGTTTGAGGCTGATAATGAGACTTTGGGAGTTAACCTCGACGATTTAAAGAGAATTCTGAAAAGATGCGGAGCAGGAGGCTCGCTGATTATCGAAAAAAAAGAGAATCTTCTGAAAATTCAGATTCAGGACAGAATCAAAAGGAGTTTTATGCTGAGTCTGCTGGATGTGGAAGGGGAAGAAATGGATTTCAATGCAAAAACAGCAAAAATGGAATTTGCTTCGCACATAGAAATGAGTTCAGTGGATTTGATTGATTCTGTCGAGGACTGCGCTGTAGTTTCTGATGCCTGCTCTTTTATAATTGAATCAGGACGATTTATAATAGAGGCAAAAGGGCTGAATTCTGCGAGGGCAGAGTTTTCCGGCGACGAGGCGAAAATAAATGCAGAGAACTGCAGGGCAAAATATAGCCTAGAATATCTGCAGAAATTCATAAAAGGGGCCAAACTCTGCGAGAAGACAATTCTTGATTTTGCAGACGACCATCCTCTTAAAATAGAATTTAAAACAGAATCCATAAGTTTGAGTTTTATTCTTGCTCCAAGAGTTGAGACTGAAGATTGAAGCTAAAAAATTTATAAGTAATTGATTTGCATAGTGGGAAAATAATTTTAAGATAAACCAAGTAATGTTATGTTAATATGGATATCATGATTAAAATAAAATGAGTTGGGGGCGGATGGTGGATATTGATAAAATTTTAAAGGTGGAATATCTTAAGAGATATATGAAAAGTCGTAGAGGGCAAGTTACAATATTTATTATAATTGCAATAGTGATTATCGTGGGAGCTATTGTTTTTTTTGCTGTCAGAGGTTCTTTAGAAAGTGAAGAAGAAATTCCTCAGGAAGTTGCGCCAATTGTGAATTTTGTCCAGGAATGCATGGATGCAACTTTAGAGAATGCTGTTTATAAAATTGCAGAGCAGGGAGGGTATTATAATATTCCTAAAACTAATTTAATTGATGTTTATGGTACAGAAATCTCTCTTTATTATCTGGATTCAGAGAAGATTTCTCCGTCACTAAATAAAGTAGAAAAAGAAATTGAAGATTATTTTTCTGAATACATGAACTATTGCCTGAATTTTTCTGCATTTGAAGAGCAGGGATTTCAAATCAGCAAAAAGAATCTTTCTGCTTCAGGCAAAATTGGTGATGAAAGTATGCTTATTAAGATGAATTTCCCTCTCGCAATAAAGAAGGGGGAATCAGTTACAAAGATTAATAGATTTGAAGCAAAAATTAATTCTAATATTAAAAAACTGCATGAAGTTTCTGAAGAAATTGTAAATTCTTATGGGGAAAATCCCGGTTTTGTATGTTTAACATGCATTGAAGAAATAGCAAGCAAATATAATTTAGAGATAAAAGCAGCCCCTCTTTCAGATATAAATGTTATATTATTTTCAGTCGCAGATAATGAGAATGAATTAAAATGGATTTTTGCAGTGGAATAATGATAAAAAAAATTCTAAGCGGGCTCTGTGTTTTTATTTTCTTAATTGGACTAATTCCCTGTGCAGAAATCACTAAAGAAATAGGCGCAGAAGCATTTGAAAACATAGGAAATTTAATAAGTGATGAATTAGCAAATGAGGACATAAGTGTAAAATGTGCTAATTTTATTAAAGAAGGTGACAGCAATAAAATTAATTTTTTTGGAGAATGTGCAAGTGCGAATATAAAAGGAAGTTTATTTGAAAATATAGATACAACTGAATTAGCATATATTGAATTGGACGGAAACGGAGAGTTTATCTCTTTTGATTTGACTGCAAGCGAAGATACTGTTTTTAGTTTTGGTGATAAAGGAACTTACATGCTTTCAAAAGGGAACAGAGTTATTTGTGACGGAAGCAAGGTAACAGTAAAAAAAGAAGAGGGGGGAGATTCTATTAGATATTTTTTTGATGAGTCTATAGGGGATTCAAACTCTTTTGGTATTAAGATGATTGGCGAATCTATCAATTTTGAAAAGGATGCTGGAGGAAATTCTATTATTGAAGGAAATTTTGAAATGGGTGTAAATAAAATCAGCGGCATTGGTGAGAGTATAGGAAAAGCAACTGTCTCAAAAAATGGCGAGATTTCAAAACTTTGGAAAGGCACAAATGCACTAGTATATAATATAGAGCATAAAACCATTGATGGAGATTTGAATCTTTATTATAATGATGAAACATTTGATATTTCTGCTCATAACAATGAAAATTATTGTGTTTATGAAAAAGATGGTCTAAAGTTCGGAGGAAGCGGTTTTACAACAAAACTTGAAAAAGATAGTAAAATTTTTGGGTTTATGAAGACAGATGCAGGAAAAACAGCAGATGTAGAGATAAGGATGGAAGAAGGGACTTTAGAACTGTCAAAAGATATAACTAAAACTGGCAGTTTGGCACTTAATGCAAATGGTAAGGGAAATTTTATAATTGAAGATGGAGATGTGACTATTCAATCTATAAAAATATCTAAGATAGTTAATGGAGAGCTAATTTATACTGGAGAAGATTCTCTTTTTGTTAGTTCTGCTAAGAATAAAGAAGAATTAATTTATTCTTATGATTTGAATTTTAATGACGGAAAATATAACTTAGAAGATAATTTTTTCAAAAATAAAAATGGAAATATATTGGTTAATCTAAAAACACCCTGGGAAAGTGCTACATATAAAGCAACAAACTTTCCTATAACTAAAGAAGAAATAGAAGAAATAGAAAGAATAACAGGAGAAGGTACCCATCATAATTGGGGGTTTGCTTTTGAAGATGAAACATTAAATAAAAAGACGTATGAAGGAGTAAAAAGTGCGAATTTAAATAAAGAAGGAGTAACAATATCTACTGGAGAATTTGCTGCGACAGTGGCTGGAGAAGGTTGGTTTTATAAACCAACTGATACCACTTTATCTGTTTGGGAAATATATAAAGGAGATCCTAATTATGAATTTCCTGCTGAACAAATGTCAGTGGGACTCCATAATCTACAAAGTCATTTTGGAGATTTAAAGAAAATGGGTTTTATCCCTCCTGATTCTTCTCTTCATTATGGTTTTTTTGGAGTAGAAATAAGAGCAAAGGATTTATCTATTTTTACTGCCGGATTATTAGCATATTTCAAATCACTTGCTAAAAAAGCTGTTGGAGAAGAAGAATGGAATAAACGTACAGCTAGTGAACAATTCGCTTTGACAACTTATGCTTATAATACAGGACACCCTGCTGGAAAAGATACACTCAAATATATACTTAACCCCGTAACTGTAGAAGAAGAATATAAAATTGGCAGTGCAGTAAAAAATGCAAAAATTAGGGAAGCAATTTATCTTGATTTAGAAAGATTATTTGAGCTTATTTAATCCCTTGGAAAAATGCCAATCACTCCGGGAATTTCTATCTGAACATTGTTTAAATATTCTAAATTTAGGAATTTAACAATCATTTCGAAACTAGAACCCCCATCTATATTCATCGCTGTGTGAACATTAAATCCTTTGTCTGCCCTTGATTGCTTTCTTTTAAAAATCTTCCTGCAATTAAAATACAGCAAAACTAATGAAATATTTATAAACAAAAATATCGTATAAAACCTATGAATAAAAAGGGGCAGGTTACTATCTTCATCATAATTGCCATAGTTATTATTGTACTGGGAATTTTGCTGTATCTCTTTTACCCAAAAATAAAGGCAGCAACAGAATTCGGAGCTAAAAACCCATCTGCTTTTATCCAGTCTTGCATCGAAGATAAAATTAAAGAAACAGCAGATATTCTTTCCCTACAGGGCGGAAGCATAAATCCAGAACACTATTTTACATATAATGATATTAATATTGAGTATCTCTGTTACACAAATAAAAATTATGATACATGCATTATACAACAGCCTCTTTTAAAACAGCACATAGAATCTGAAATTAAAAATAATACTCAGGATGAAGCAGAGGCGTGTTTTCAGGATTTAAAAGAAAGTTATGAAAAAAAAGGATATAACGTTAATTTAGTTGAAGGTGAAACACTGGTTGAACTTCTCCCTGAAAGAATTGTGACAACTTTCAAAAATGAACTGACAGTTACAAAGGGAGAATCTGAAAGATATGAAACCTTCAGTGTGGTTCTGAACAATAATCTTTATGAATTGATAAGCATTGCCAATAGCATAATTGCATGGGAAGCAACTTATGGAGACGCTGACCCAAGGATTTACATGACATACTATCCTGATTTAAAAGTTGAAAAAAATTTAAGGGATGATGGGACAAGGATTTATGTTTTGACAAACAGAGACAAAGGAAATAAATTTCAGTTCGCGTCAAGGAGCCTTGTCTTCCCGCCAGGACACTAAGATGAGAAAAATAAAAGAGATTTATGATTTCAGGAAAGAACTTGCATTGTTTGGAATTTTGATTTTAGCAATTATACTTTTATCAGGATTGGTTGAAAGTCAAGAAGGGACATATTGTGCTGAAAAAACTACATATGGTGCTTCCTGTCAGGATGTTCCACAAGCAGAGTGTGCTACAGGAATAAATCCGTCTACAATGCAGCCTTACAAATGTGACAGAACAGCTTGTAAATCCACAACTTATTGCTCAACAGGTACTTGTGCTGACAGAGTAACTGGAAAATGTCTTCCAGGTCAGCAGGCAACATGTAATCCTGCACAAGGAGGATTTTTTTATTCTCTGCCAAAAGATGAAGTTTCAGAATGCAAGGTTGGGTGCTGTTTTCTTGGTGATGGAAATTCTTTGGTTGAAAAAATAAGATGTGATGTCCTTGGAAAAGACTATAATGTAGAACCAACATTCAGGGCAGACATTACAGATGAGGATATATGTCTGGCTCTTGCATCTCCAGAAGCAAAAGGGGCCTGTGTTTTTGAAACAGAAAAAGGGAGAGAGTGTGAATTCACAACAAGAGGAGATTGCCTATCAATAGAATCAGTGACAGGGGGTGAATCTTCTACAGGTTTTTTCGAAGGATTATTTGGAGGAACAAAAGAAGAAATAACAACAAACATCCCTTCTTTCCATGAAGGATTTTTATGCACAGCACCTGAACTGGGAACAATCTGTGCTATGACTAAAAGAACAAAATGTGTTCCTGGAGAACATGAGGTTTTCTTTGAAGACAGTTGTGGAAATACTGCAAATGTTTATGATGCAAATAAAATAAATAACGTTGCTTATTGGAGTTATGTTCCAGGGGTTCAGGGAGTTGAGGTTAATTATGGTGATGGAAAAGGAAATATTAATTCTAAAAAATATGGGGCTTGTTCTTATTTAAAAGGAAGCACTTGTGGTTCTGGAGCTGCAGATTACGGAAACTTTATTTGTAGAGATTTAGGTTGCCCTGCTAACAGTGACCCTCTAACAGGGGGGGTAAGAAGAGAGCACGGTGATGAATGGTGCTCAGAACCAATAAGCAATTTTGAAAATGCAAAACCAGGACAGATTTCATATTTATTATATTGTTATAATGGAGAAGTTCAATATGAACTTTGTGATTTTTTCAGAAATAAACTTTGTTCAGAGAATAAAGAAACAGGAGCAGCATCCTGTGTTGTAAATAGATGGAGCGATTGTATATTCCAGGAAAATACAAGAGATTGTTTGGATACAAGCATAAGGGATTGCAGAGTTGAAAAAGGTGCTAGTGCACTTACTTTAAGAACCCAGTATGGCACAGAAAAACAAATTCTGGATAGCGATACAGGAAAGATGATAACAGGTACGTGTGTTCCAAAATATACTCCTGGGTTTAAATTTTGGGATCCTGAAGGAACTATATTAGATGTGCCTGAAGAAACAGAAACTCCTTTGAGTATATGTGAGTTTTCAAGTGTGACATGTCTTGTGCCTTACACTCAGGAAGTTATCGGAATAACTGCTTGGAGAACAACACCTAGTGATGAGTGTGTAAGTCAATGCAAATCTGTTGAAGGATGGAGTAATTCAAAATGTTATGAAGCATGTACTCCTGTTTGCCTTGAGAGTCTTGATAGTAAAAATGCAGATGCCAAAATAGTAAAAGACTGGGCACAGAGCTATCAGAATTTATGCACTTCATTAGGAGATTGTGGTGTGGTGGCAAATTATCTTGAAAAAGAGGGTTATAACAGGTGGAGGGATTTGTTCACAGGAGAGCAGATTGACTGGGAAACTTTAGTGAATGCAGATGAAAAAAAATAAAAATGTTAAAAAATAAAAAAGAACTTAATAAGGAAAGAAGTTTATTGGCAATAAGCCAGATAATTCTTTTAGTTACCGGAATAATTGCAATTACTTATGCTCTTGGAGGAGGAATTGGAATTGTTAGTGCTTTAGACAAATGTTCGGATATTAAAGGAGCAAAGTGTATTGATATAAATACTGAAAAATGTGGCGGAGAACTTGAAACTGGTCTTTGCCCTGGACCTACTAATATTCAATGTTGTGTTCCTAAAGAAAAAACAAATGAACCTCCGCCTCCTAATACAGATAAGCCAGTTGGTGACCTTGACATTATAAATATGCTGATTGGTGCAGGAGTGACAGAGATTACAAATGAACTGATATCTGCTGTCAGAGAGGCAATAAAAGGAGGAAAAACTCTTACAGATGCTGTGGCAGAGGTGGTAAAAGGGGCAGGAGTTGCAGATATAGTGGTAGAAGAACCTAGAGTTCTTGGAAAATTTCTTCGAAAATATCTTGGTAAAAGTGCTGAAGGCGCTGAAGGAGATGCCCTTAATGCAGCCATGTTTACTGCTATTATAATAGTGGCTTATACTTTTATTAGTGTTGGGCTTAAGACAGGAGATTGGGGAAGAGCAGTTGACGTTGCCTTCAGAAAAGGCATAGGGGCAGGAGTAGGTCTTGGAGTTTATTCTGGATTAGTAACATTAAATGTACTTGGCCCTGCCGGATGGATTGCATCAGCCTTTGTAATGTTAGGAACATGGGCTTCTAAATTTCTTAAAAGAGCACAGGACAGAGAAATTACATTTACGTGCAAGCCATGGCAACCTCAGTCAAGCGGAAGTGATTGCACATTATGTAACAACAAAGATTTCCCTTGTACTGAATACCAATGCAGAAGCCTTGGAACAGGCTGTGAATTAATAAACAAAGATACAGATAACCCAAAATGTATTCACAAAGACTCAATGGACGTTGACCCTCCAACAATAACTCCGTGGGATGTTTTGCCAGAAGGCTACAAATATTATCCATTACCAAAGGGGCAGTATGGTGTTGAAATAAAATTCCAAAATAAAGAATGCCTGCCTGCGTTCCAGCCATTTAGTCTTGGTGTTGAACTTGATAAAGAAGGATACTGCAGAATTGAATTTGAAAGCACAGCAAGCTTTGATGATATGGAATCTGATTTTGGAGGAGAAAATTATTTCAAAACACAACACAGCCACATAATAAGTTTCCCGGGAGTAGCCAATATACAAGATTATTTGGATAAGCTAGAATTAGAAGAAAAAGCAGTTAGCGAGATTAGAAATGATGGGGAATATGAAATTTATGTAAGGTGTATGGCTGCTACTAATGGCAAGGCAAATAGGGACGAATTTTTGTTTAAGTTCTGTATTGAAAAAGGTCCTGACACAACAGCCCCTACCATAAGAGGATTTAATTGGAAAGATGGTGCACCAATTGCATACTTTGGAGAAGAGGAATCAAGAGAAGTTAATATACAAGTTTATACAAATGAACCTGCACAGTGTAAGTGGAGTCGGGAAGAGAAAAGTTATGCGGACATGGAAAATCCTCTTGTTTGTTCGAACAGTTTGGTTACCTTTAACGCACAAATGAGCTATGCCTGTTCCGGAAAATTGACTGGTTTAGAAAATGGAAAAGAAAACAAATTTTATTTCAGATGTAATGATAATTTTGGAAATGTGAATCGTCAATCAAAAACATTAACTTTGGTTGGAACACAGCCATTAATCATAGATAGTGTTTCTCCAGATAATATCATAATAAAAGGCGGAACAAGTCCAATAAAAATAACTCTTGAAGCAGAAACATCTGCAGGATACAAAGACGGAGAGGCAAGCTGCTCTTACAGCGAGACAAGAGAATCAGGAACCTATGTACAATTTACAAATACTGATTCATATATCCATTCAACAAATAGGTGGCTAGAGTCTGGAAATTACAGTTACTTTATCCAGTGTATTGACTGGGGCGGAAATGCAGACACAAAGAATATTTCATTCAGCGTTGATGTTGACACAAAAGAACCTGTTGTTGTTAGGGCATATCACGAGGACAACTATCTGAAAATAATCACAAATGAAGAGGCAGAGTGTGTTTATTCAACAGGCAATGTCGGATGCGACTATGATTTTGACGACGGCTTGAGTATTAATTCTGCAGAGGAAGGAACAGAGCATTTCGTAGACTGGGATCCTGATAAAACCTTTTATATCAAATGCAAGGATGATTATGGAAATCAGCCTTATGGGGGGTGCAGCATAGTTGTGAGGGCTTTTGAAATCTCTGGCTAAATAGTACAGTTTCTTCTGGATAAATTTATAAGTTATGGTTTTCTATTTTATTCATGAAAAGAGGAGGGCTCAGAAAAATTTGTGCGAAGCCAAAAAGAGCGCAAATGCATCTTTCTTTTGGCATGATTTTTTCAATAATTCTCATAATAGTCTTCATTGTTTTTGCCTTTTATGCAATTAAGAAATTTATCGGATTGCAGCAGAATATTCAGATAAAAAAATTTGCAGAAGATTTGCAGGCGGATGTGGATAAAATGTGGGGCTCTACACAGGGCTCACAAACAGAAGAATATGCTCTTCCGGATAAAATTGAAGCTGTCTGTTTTGAAGACAGGGGGTATGAGAATTTAATTTTCCATTCTTCAAAACTTATAGGGGGGGTAATGATTGAGCATCTTGATATTGGAAAGATAACCAAAGATGAATCTCCTTTTTGCATTGAAAACATAGACGGAAAAGTCAGCATAATTATTGAAAAAAATTACGGAGAATCTCTTGTTACAATTATCAAGCCATAATAAGAAGAAAGATTTAAAAATGGACAGGTGTTTAATATATTGGACGATTGTATATTAAAATGGACAATATTTTAAGTTTATTCATCAGGGAACCTGAAAAGCAGTTTCATGTAAGGCAAATTTCCAAGTTGCTCAAGAAATCTCCGAGCACAATATCAAAATATCTTAAGGAACTTGAAAAAAAGCATATTCTAAAATCAGAGAAAAGATTAAATCATCTCTTATTTAAGGCAAATACGGAAAATGAGAAGTTTAAGCAGTTAAAACTAAATTATAATTTAAATTTATTATATGACTCAGGATTTATAGATTATCTTGTAAAAGAATTCAGCTACCCAAAAGCAATAATTTTATTTGGGAGTTTTGCCAGAGCAGAGGATATACAAACAAGCGACATTGATTTATTGATTTTAAGTTCCTCTAAGAAAGACCTCAGATTGAATGACTTTGAAAAAAAGTTAGGGCATAAAATACAGATATTTATCCGCTCCAAAGAAGATATTGAAAAAATGAAAAAACAAAACAAAGAATTGCTGAATAACTGGATAAACGGGATAACTCTTTATGGGTTTTGGGAGATATTTTAATGAGATTCGGGGATTTTATAGACAAAGGGATTGTTAGAAAGACTTTCAAAGATAAAGCCCTGGCAAAAGCACTGCTTCAAAACTCTAAAAAAGATCTTGAATTTTTAGAGAACTTAAGAATAGACAAAATATCTGTCAGGAAGATTATGACTGGTTTCTATGATGTTCTAAGAAGCATACTCGAAGCTGTCGCTGTAATTAAAGGGTATAAAATATATTCTCATGAAGTTTATACTTATTTTCTTCAGGAAATAGGGGAGGAGGTATTTGCAATTAAATTTGACAGATTCAGAAAAATAAGAAATTCTATAAATTATTACGGAGAAGATATTTCTATAGAAGAAACCAAAGAGAACATATCTGAAATAAGGAAAATGATTAAAAGTCTGATAATAAAATATTTAGGTGAAATAAGATGAAAAAAAGAGGATATCTGGAAATATCTTTTACCTGGCTTTTTGCAATTATTGTAGGAACAATTATATTGTTTCTTGCGATTTTTGCGGTTACAAAATTTGTAAAAATGGGACAGACAGAGCAGGATGTCAAAACAAGCGAGGAGTTCGGGGTTCTGCTGAATCCCTTGGAAATCGGCTTTGAAACAGCAAAGGTAACTGCAATAGGTTTTCCTGCAGAAACCAGAATTTACAACAAATGTAACAACATCGGAGCATTCGGAGAGCAGAAAATCCAGACACAGCAAAAAAGCTTCAACAAATGGAGCACAACAAACATAGATTCAAGCTTTGAGAATAAATATATTTTCTCGGAAAGATATGTGGAAGGAAAGAAAGTTTATGTATTTTCCAAGCCATTTGAATTTCCGTTTAAAGTTGCTGATTTGATTTATATTACTTCCTCTTCGACAGATTACTGCTTTGAAGATGCGCCTGAGGAAATTACGGAAGAACTCTCGGCATTAGGAGAACAGAATCTGTTTTTGAAGGACTGCCCTGAAGACAGCGTAAGAGTTTGTTTTGAAGAGAATAATTGTGATATTGATGTTAGTTATGATGGAAAAATTGTGGAAAAAGAGGGAAAGGAAGTTTTTTTTGAGGGAGATGCACTTATGTATGCTGCTATTTTTTCTGATGCAGCGGTGTATGAATGCCAGCTAAAAAGGCTTATGCAAAGAACAGAACATCTTTCACTTTTATACATGAATAAAGAGAGTTTTATCTCGGAAAAATGCGATTCTAATTTAGGGGTTGATTTATTGGGATTAAAAACTCTTGCAGGAAATCTGGAAAATTCAGAAGAACTTTATCTGGTAAATAATATTGCAGAAGATATAAAGGAAAAAAATGAAGACAACTGGGAGTGCAGACTATGGTGATGATAAGGAAAGCTAAAAAAGAAGATTTTAAGAGAATATTTGAAATAGAGAGAAGGAGTTATCCTCCACGACTCCAAGCACCTCACAAAATATTAGAAAAGAGATTTGAGACATTCGGAATTTGGGTAGCAGAATACCAAAAAAAAATTGTTGGATTTTTTACATGCATTCCCATAAATTTATCTTGGACTAATCCAGATATAAAGAAGATCATAAAGAACAGAAAACCAAATTATATGCCTTGGTTTGAAGAATATAAGAAAGGAAGAAAATTTAATACTTTATGGATTACATCCACTGCAGTTGAATCAAAATATCAAAATAAAGGTATCGGAACAGCCCTTGTAAAATACAGCCTGAGGTTAACCAAAAAACTAGGATTAAAATATCGGGCTTCTGCATTAAGATGTCAATACAAAGATTATTATAACAAAACACACCAGCCCCTATTAAAGTATATAAATGATTTAGAGAACAGAAAAATAAAAGACAAATTCTTAAAATTATATTTGAAATTAGGATTTAAATTAAGCACCCCTCTACCAAATTATGAACCTTCTAAAGAAAGTTTAAATTATAATATCTTTGCATATAAAAAAATAAAATGAACAAACGTTCACAAATGAAAATTCAGCAGACAGCATTCATGCTCATGGCTATTACCTTGTTTTTTGTTTTAGTCGGACTGTTTGTCCTTAGTTTTAAATTCTCAAATCTAAAAGAATCTGCAGTAGATTTAAAGGAGAAAAATGCAATGCTGTTGGTTACAAAACTGGCGAACTCCCCTGAATTCTCGTGTGAACAGGCTTTCGGAAGTGAAAAAGGCTCCTGCATTGATGCTGATAAATTAATGATGCTGAAAGAGAACATAGAAGAGTATGAAAATTTCTGGGGAGTTGAAAACATAGAAGTAAGAAAAATCTATCCTGCTCAGAAAGAAGAATGCAGTTTAATCAACTATCCTGAGTGCGGAATAATCAAACTCTGGAAAAAAGAAGTCAGCGGCTATGACATGTCAAATTTTGTCTCTCTCTGCAGAAAAGAAGTTTTTGAGGGAGAAAGTTATGACAGATGCGAACTTGCAAGGCTGATAATAAGCTATGAGGAATAAAATGGAAAGAATAATTAATAACTGGCTGAAGTCAAAGAAGTCCCAGGAGGAGATGCTGGGATTTGCACTTATAATGATAATCGTGGCTGTGGCTCTGCTGGTTTTCCTGAGTTTTTCAATTGGAAAAGCGCAGAAAGAAAATGTTGAAAATTATGAAGTGGAAAACTTTATCCAGGCTTTTCTGCAATATACAACTGATTGCGCCAAGACATATGAGCCAAATTATCTCTCAGTACAAAAGCTAATAATTGAATGCTCTAATCAGGGAACTTGTCTGGACAGCCAAAGCAGCTGCGAGGTTTTGGAGGCAGAGTTAAAGGAAATTGTAGAAAAAGGCTGGGAAGGACGCCCTGTTCAGGGTTATGAACTTGGAATCTGGGCAACAGAAAAGAAGATTATGCACTTAGAACAAGGAAACAAAACCAAAGATTACAAAGGGGCTATGCAGGAATTCTCCAAAGCAGGAGAACTCATTAATATAACCTTCACAGCATATTATTAGATTTTTAGATGAATTGTTACTGTGTCAGCAAGAATAACTGGCTTGTGCCTTTTTCTCTTTTTTGTCTTTTCTTCTATTAATTCTATAAACCCAAATTTCTCCAGGAGTTTGATGTCGTCATTAACAGACTTAAAACCTCTGCCGAGCTTTTTCGCCAGCTCATAAATAGAGCCTGGATTCTGGGTTTTTATTGCATGCAGGAGCCTTGCCTTTTCATTGCTCAAAAGCTGCCTGAGAAAGGAAATTCCTGAAAAATCATATTTTTCTTTGGCTATAGTTGATTTTTTGAATATAGAAAAAGCCCCTTTTGACTGTTCAATTGTTATCTCCCTTACTTTTGTCTTTGCCATTTTTCGTCGGTAACAGATATATGTCTTTTTCTAATATATATCTTAAATGTATATATTAGACTTATATATTATTTTTACAATATATATAAAACAATTATCTCCTATTAATAAAACTTTTGACTAAATGAGCCAGAGAAGGTGTATTAATACTGCAGTGACAGCATAAGGCTTATAAATAAAACCTTGAATTTTGGGGTTTTTTGAGGAGGTTTGCTGAAAATTGACGATAAGCTTTTTAAAGTGATTTTGTTAAGAGTAGTGCACCCTTAGGGGTGTTCTATAGGGAATAGAATTCCGGTGAAGATGGTTTCCCCTATAACTATTAAACTGGAATAAAGAGATAAAAGGTTGTCATTGACAACATGCTAATAGAAGTGAAAGGAGGTTAAAAATAAATAATATGAAAATTAATTTTAAGAAAATTTCAGCAATTGGAGCAAGTATTTTAATGGCTGGAATGAGTTTGGGAGTTGCTGCTGCTGCAAACTATCCTGCACCATTTGTGTCAGGAGGAACAGCAAATGTAGCAATTGTCTATGGTACTGGTGAAGGAGTTTCATCTCTTGACTTATTAGAAGCTGGAAATATCCAGTCCAGTTTGCAGTCATTCATGACCGGGACAACTGGTGGAACAACAAGCACGTCAGGAGAAATTGTATCCTTAGATTCAAGCGCAGACAGAATTTGGCTTAACACATCTTTGAATGCTATAAAGTCAACTATAACAAAGAGTGACCTTCCAACTGTTCTTGCTGATTACACTTTCTCTGGTGATGTTACATCAAAAGTTACATCAACAATAAAGCTTATAGCTGGAAATACTGCAACAACAGCAAGCAGTCAAAATACTGGGACTGTTATTTTTGCAAAACAGCCAGATAGCAGTGATGACCCTGTTATAGGAATAAGTTTGGGAACAAGCCAAACCTCTTATCCTTTATACAATGCATCAGCTACAATGAGTGCAATTAACTTCACAGATGCTGATTCAGAAGGTGAAGAGATTGCTCTGTTTGGACAAACATTTACTGTTGCTTCTGAAACTGATAGTGATACCTTAGTTCTTTTAAAAGATGCTAAAAAAGTAACTTTATCTGTTCCAAGCAATCCATCTACAACTATTACAACTGGAGGAGAGACTTACACTGTTAGATTAATTACTGCCTCAAGCACTTCTGCAAACATTGAAGTAACAAATAGCGCAGGAGTTAGTGCTTCAAAGGAGATTAATGAAGCTGATTCAAAGAGTGTTAATGGAATAGATGTTGCTGTTACAACAGCCACTTCAAGCAGTCTTGAAAGTGTTGGAGAATCTGCATCAATAATTGTTGGTGTTGAAAAGATTACATTAGAAAATGGTGCAATTGTTACTGTGGGAGAAGATGATGATCCTATTGACGGAACATATGCATACATTATAGGAGGTAATCCAGGTAAAGATAATCCAGTTAATTCAACAACTGAGATTACAATATCTGTATTCAGGCCTGACTCATCAAGTGATGCTATCCTTCCAGGAGAATCCTTTGTGGACCCTGTATTTGGAAGTTTCAAACTTGACTTTGCTGGCTTGAGTTCACCTTTGGATGATGCCAACAGAGAAATAATTTCTGTGACAAATTCAGGAGATGATACCATGACTGTGAAGTTCAAGGAGCAAGGCGGATATGAGAAGAGCGTTGATTTTGCACATAATGAGAGTGGTATATGGAAACTTGGAGATGATTCAAACTACAGTATTGCATTAGTAGAGATGGCAAATCTTTCCTATTCAAGCGATATTGGCAGCGGAGGGCTTGGTACAATTGATGATGGAGTTGCAAAGTACGTTGTTGTTGGAAATGAGGACTTTGGACACATGTTGGAGTTATATGACGTTTACAACCAGACATCTGGTTCAAGTGCCATAACAAATGACAGAGTAAAGTTCAGAGACGTCTTCAGCAGTGAAGTATATGAAACAACCTTCACAAGCACAGAAGGTTCCGGAACATTGGACGTTGACGGCAAGAGATACACTATTTACTTTAACGGAACAGGCGAAGCAGCTTATGTCCAGCTAAAATATCCGACAAGCGAATCATCTGTTGTGAATAAGTATGTTGTATTCCCAACAATTGAAACCGTAAACGGAGCACTGGTTGAATTTTATCAGCCATTGGTATTGAACCTGTCTGACATGAACTCATCTGCAGGCAGAGGTGATTCAGTAGCTGGAACTGTAACTCCTGGAGGAAGCGCAATAATATTGCAATTGCCTAATGGAGATGGTTATACCAGCGTGACATTAACAAATAATGACACAGCAGGCTATTATAATACGTCTTGGACTGTTGCTGTCGGAAGTGCATCTGCAAATACAACTAATTTCCTTACAAACACCACTGCAACTACGTATAATGGAGATTTGTTTAACACAAATGTTACAGTTAGTGTTGGAACCTTGACATATCAGCTTACATCTGTTGGGGTATACAACATGACACAACTTGCTTTGGTTGACCCAGAGAGTGCTGCATATATTGACCAACCTGCACTTGTCATTCTTGAAGGTAAGGATGACAAATCAGAGTATCATGCAGTTGTTGTTGACTTTAATACCCATCCTGCTGGTGATTCTACAACACCTGTAGAAGTCAATGATGTATTGTTCTCATCTGATTACTATCACACTTCTGCTACAAGATCAAGCGATAGTGATCTTACAGATGATGTTGACTGGTGGGGAACACTTGTTACAAAAGATGCAAGTGATACTGCTACAACAGCCACAATAAGCATACCTAAGAGCCAGGTATATGCACAAATATATCTTGGTGAAATCTCTTCAGCTGTTAGTTCAACACCTGGAGTAAGTGGTACAACACAGCTCGGAGAAGTAATCTATAAAGATTCAGAGTCAAGTTCATACAGTGCCAAGAACGTAATTGTTGTTGGTGGAAGCTGTATTAACTCAGCTGCTGCTGCTTTATTAGGTGAACCTGCATGCGGTGCTAGGTTTACTGAATTAACAACTGCCGGTTCAGGACAATTCCTTATTAAAGGATACGCAACTTCAAGCGTTACTAGTGAACTTGCATTGCTTGTCGCAGGATATAATGTCGGCGATACAACAAACGCTGCTAAGTATCTAAGAACTCAGACTGTTGACACAAGCAAAGCATATATCGGTACTTCATCAACAAGTGCAACATTGCAGACAACAGAAGCGTAAATTTAATTTAATTTTTTATTTTTCTTTTTCTTTTTTTTAACAGATTAGTGGAAACTAAAGAAAAATAAAGCTGTTAATAGAAAAAGGAGCATAATTAGTTAATAAAAAGGAGGATAGTTATGGTAAAGTGAATAGTATGCAAAAAGTGAGATATTATGTCTTGCATATTTAAATAAAATATAAACTTTATAAATTCCTTTTGAGGTATATTAAATATGAGAAAAATAGGCTCAAAGCATGATGAGGAAAAAAAGCATAAGAGAAACCAGCTGATAATAGGCGTGATTTTAATTCTTGTTATGTTTGGCAGTGTTTTTGGAATTATAGTCGGTTCATTCGGAAAAGAGGATAATACAAAAACAGAATATAATGGATTTGAATTTACAAAACAGAACGAGAGATGGCTGTTAAATATTGGGGATTTTCAGTTTGTCTTCAGGTATAATCCCTATGAAGTTGAGGAAATTGAGGCAAATTCAAGCCTGAAATACCTGAACAACTATTACAACAAGCCGCTCTATATTTCTTCAGAAAATAACGAAGCGTCGTCAGAGATTTATATGAATCTTGAGAGTATTATTGAAAGGGTGCAGAGTGCCTGCCTTGAAGGGGAAAAGTGCGAGGGGGGTTTGCCTGTAAAAACCTGCGCAAGCAATTTTATAATTATAAGAGAGGGCAATTTAGACAATATAACACAGAAAGAAAACTGCGTTTTTATATACGGCTCCCAGGAAAATCTGACAAAAGTCAGCGATGAATTTTTGTTTCAAATCATGGGTGTAAGACAATAAATCTTATAAAGACAAAAGAGGTAAAAAAATAAATGATTAAAAAAAGAAATAAGAAAAAAGAGAAAGTCTGCGAGACTTTTAAGATAGAAAAAGGGGGCAAAGAGAAAGTTAAGGAAGTTTGCGGAACAAAAGAAACAGAAATTTTGGGCAAAGGGCAGGCTGAAAAAGAAAACAAACAACTGAAGAATATTTTGATAGGAATCGGAATAGTGGGGATTGTATTTGTGCTTGTTGCTGCTCTAGCAAACCTGACAAGTAATTTCAAATATGAAGGAGTAAAATTCAAAATAGTGAAAGATGAAGGAGGCAGAATTTTTTACAACACTGTCTTTTCAATATATTCTGCAAACGGGACACATACCGCAGATTATAATTTTTATCTGAGAAATGACCCGAGAAAACTTAAAGATGTTCCGTGGAATGGAAGTTATACTTTGATGGAAGATATGGTTATTAACCTGACAGATGACTTCAATTGCGACGGAGACGGAATTATTGCAATTGCAAATTTCATAAAAGTGCATGAATTCTTTGGAGTAAATATAATGAAAGATGAAAACGCAAACTGCGATTCAACTGGAGCGTATAATTTTATTCAGATTGAGGAAGGAAATGAAACCAGAATAGAGGAATACGGGGCAGCATGCTATAAAATTTATATCAATGACTGCGAGATTCTGGAAGGAACAGAGAGATTTATGCTTGAAACCTTCGTGGCTGCCAATGAAAAAATAAATAATTAAAATGGATTTAAGGCTGTTGTATGCTGTTTTTCTGACACTAATGCCTGTTAGTGAATTGAGGGGGGGACTTCCGTTAGCAGTAATTTATGCTCTGGATAATGATATTCCACTGGTTTTTGTTTTTTGCCTGATTGTGCTTGTGAATATTTTCCTGATATTTTTTATATTTTATTTTCTTGACAAATTACACCATGGATTTATGAACTTAAAATTTTACAGAAAATTTTTTGAAAAATATCTCAAAGGATTCCAGAAAAAAGTGGATAAATTCGAGGGAAAATATGCAACTCTGGGTTTTTTAGCTTTGGTGCTGTTCGTCGCTGTTCCTCTGCCAGGAACAGGTGCATGGGGCGGGGGGCTTTTGTCCTGGCTTCTTGGGTTAGACAGGCAAAAAAGTGTCTTATCAATAGCTCTTGGTGTTATCATCGCAGGTTTATTTGTTTTTCTGGGAACATTGGGATTAATCAGTTTTCTTTCTTAATTTCCAGAAGAAGTTTATATCAGAATAAAAGGGAATTTTCTTTATTTTGAAACACCTGACTTCCAAAAACCAGATTGCAACAACAAATATCACACTTCCAAGATACCAAAATAATTCATGGGTGAAACTGAACAGAGGTGAGCCTGAGGCATACATAACACTCAAGAAGAAAATCCTCAGTATGTTTATAATCAGCAAAGCCACAAAAGCCAGAAGAATCATTTTGATTCTTTTGTTGAAGTTTATTTCAGGAGTTGAAAGATTCAGAATTAAAAGAAGATAATACGCAGAACCGGCTATGCAGGCACCTATGAGTTCTATTGGCACAAGTTTTGAAAGAGTTATTATATTTCCGGATAGCGAGGTTTCAAAAAATAAACTAAACAGGAAATAAAGAG
>CAYYME010000003.1:0-29715 GCA_964473005.1 Candidatus Woesearchaeota archaeon
CCGGGGATTTTTCTTAATTCTTGAGTGTAAATTCATCTTTAAAAAGAATTTTGTTTAGTACAAATTTTATCAAAAGGAGGTATAAAATGGCTGAAGACGACTATGAAGATTATGAAGATGAAGAAGAGAGTGATGAAGAGGAAGGCGGTGATGAAGGGGAATAAATTTTTATTTTTTATTTCTTTTTTTATTTTATTGGTTAGGTTTTTAAATTAAAGTTTGTTTGGGAGGGTATGAAAGATTTCGTATTACCTGATTATAAAGGAGGAAGCATAGTGAATTTAATGAGTTCTATTGCAAAATCTCTTGGAGTAAAAAATCCTTATCCTCTTCTAAAGATATTACATCCTAAAAAATTAAAAAATGTAAAAAACATAACTCTTTTAATTATTGATGGAATGGGTTTTGAATATTTAGAAAAAAAGAAGAAATCTATACTAAAGGATAATTTAGTAGGTTCTATGACCTCTGTTTTTTTACCAACAACTGCTTGTGCAATTCCTACTTTTTTAACAGGTGTTGCACCACAACAACATGCATTTACAGGGTGGTTTATGTATCTGAAAGAAATAGGGATTGTTTCTAAAATACTACCTTTTACCCCTAAAATTGGTGGGCCTGCGTTTAGTAAGCAAGGAGTAGAGATGAAGAATATTTTTAGAGAAGAAGCTTTTTCCAATAAAATAAAAATAAAGAATTTTATAATAAATCATAAAGAAATTGCATATTCCGACTTTTCAAAAGTAACGTCTAAAAAAGCAAAAATTTTAGCTTATAAGACCTTGAATGGATTTTTTATGCAAATTAAAAAAGCCATAAAATCTAGTAATAGAAGAAAATATATTTACTCTTACTGGCCAGAGTTTGATACTATTAATCATAAATATGGGACGGATCATAAAAAAACATCAAAACATTTCATAGAAATAGAAAAGAAATTAGTAAATTTTATCAAAAGTATAAAAGATACGAATACTCTTTTAATTATAACTGCAGATCATGGTTTTAAAAATACTCCTTTTGAGAAGGTTATTAGATTAGAAGACCATCCAAAAATGGAAGAATGTTTGGTTCTTCCCTTATGTGGAGAAGGAAGAGTTGCTTATTGTTATGTGCATCCTAGAAAAACTAGGCAGTTTGAAAATTATGTAAAGAAAAAGATGAACAAATATTGTCATATATTTAAAAGCAAAGACCTTATAGATAAAAAATATTTTGGTATGTTTAAACCAAATCCAAAACTTTTAGATAGGGTTGGGGACTATATCTTGGTTTTTAAGAAGGATCATTATATTACAGATAAGATTAAAAAAGGCATGAAACAAGATTTAAATGTTGGGCACCATGGGGGAGTTAGCAAGCAAGAAATGATTGTTCCATTGGTACTAATAAATTGCTAAGTTAAAAAAATTAAGATTAAAATTCATTAAATAAAACTTTAAAAAATAAAGGTTCTTTGGATTCTTATGAATATACATGGAATAGAGATTAAATGGCTTGGGCATGCAGGGTTTTTGATTAAAAATTCCAAATCAATCTACATTGACCCTTACAATATCAAAGAGGGACTGGAAAAAGCAGATATAATTCTGCTGACGCACAGCCATTATGACCACTGCAGTGTTGCTGATATAGGGAAACTTATTCAGGAAGGGACAATTATTGTTGCCCCTGCTGACTGCCAGAGCAAAATAACAAAATTTGATGTGCCTGTTGAAATGGAAATTGCAGAGCCAGGGCAGGAGATGGAATTTGGAGAGATTAAGATTTCTGTTATGCCTGCTTACAATACTGACAAGCATTTTCATCAGAAAGACGAGGGCTGGGTGGGGTATCTTGTAAAAATGAGCAATGCCCTGATTTATCATGCAGGAGATACAGATGTTATCCCTGAAATGCAAAAACTTACAGGGTATAATCAGCCTGGAAAAGAATTTGTTGCTTTGCTTCCTGTCGGCGGAAGATTTACAATGAGCGTTGAGGAAGCTGTTGAAGCAGCAAAAATAATCAAGCCGACTTTGGCAATTCCAATGCATTATGGGAGTGTTGTCGGAACAGAAGAAGATGCAAAAGAATTTGTGGAATTGTGCAAAGATGATGGGATTAAAGCGATGGTTCTGGAAAAAGAGTGAAATTAGGAAATTTTATAAATAAGTTTTTGTTGTTTATTTTATGGCATTAAAAACAATTATCTGTATTGGTTTATTATCCTCTATCCTTGGATTTATAATTGGTTCTTTCTTTTTAATGATTGTTGCTAAACTTTTCAAGCATCAGGGAGATGTTTTTCCTCCAGCACTTAAAGCAACTTTTTATGTTTCTTTGCTTTCTTTTATTCTTACAATTATTATAAATTCATTTGCTACTTTTCCTTTTATTCTATCCCTTATTTTAATATTGGGAGCCATAATCTTTTCAATGTGGATGATTAAGAAGTTTTTTATTGTAACTTGGGGGAAAGCAATTGGAATGTGGTTTGTAATGCTGGCGCTTTTAATTGGGTTGGCTTTGATTATTGTAATTATTAGCTGGATTGCTGTGGGGGATATTATTAATTCTTTGGAAAGTATAACCTTAGGATAGTTTTTATCTTATTTTTTTTCTAAAATAACTATCTATTAGAAAACAATAATATATTTAAATAAAAAATGCCTCACTTTTTTAATATTAATTCAAACATCAACTAGATTAAATTAATATTCGTTGGTGAGGCACTCTTTCTTCAATACTAAATAGAACTTTGCGAAATATATAAACTTTTCGTAAAGATGTTTCCGAATCCTGTTTTACAGGATTATATAAAAATACAAGGAGGTAAAAAAAATGGTGTTGGATTTTGCACAAGAGGCTATAAAAAACACAGAAACACACAGCATCAATTTTGATGAACTGAAAGCAGGAAAAGCAAACATTAAAGTTATTGGGGTTGGTGGTATGGGCTGCAATGCAGTTACATGGCTCTTTCACAAAGGAATCAACGGCGCTACTGTTTATGCATCAAACACAGACGCTCTTCATTTGAGTGTTACAAAAGCCGACGAAAAAATCCTTATTGGTAAGGAATTAACAAGAGGATTAGGATGCGGCGGAGCACCGAGAAAAGGAAGAGAGGCTGCGAAAGAAGCAATCGTTGACATAAAGAAAGCTATTGGAAATGCAGACATGGTTTTTGTCATCGCAGGATTGGGTGGCGGAACAGGAACAGGAGCTGCACCTGTAATTGCCCAGCTTGCCAAGGAAACTGGAGCTGTAGTTATTGCTGTTGTAACCATGCCTTTTGAATCAGAAAAAGCAAGAATTGACAAAGCTGAATTCGGGCTTCAGGAACTTAGGGAGGTATCAGACACATGCATTGTTCTTGATAACAACAGACTTGTCGATATTGCAGGACAATTGCCTATTGAACAGGCTTTCGCAGTCGCGAATGAGCTTGTGAGCACTATGGTTAAGGGAATTGTTGAGACTATCACACTTCCGAGTTTAATTAATCTAGATTATGCAGACGTTTCAGCAGTTATGAAAGACGGTGGTGTTTCAGTAATAGGAATCGGCGAAGCAGACACACAGGACCGTGTTATGGAAGCAGTAAAGCAAGCACTTACACATCCTCTACTTGACGTGGATTACAGAGGTGCGAGCGGCGCTTTGATACATATTACTTGTGGACCTGACTTAAAGCTTGAAGAGTTCGATGTTATAGGGAGAACTGTTTCTGAAAATCTCAATCCAGAAGCACAGGTTATTATCGGAGCCAGAATCAGTAAAGATTTTATTGGCAAGGTAAGGGTAATAACAATAATGACAGGAGTTTCATCTCCTTATGTGCTTGGAAAGAGCGTGGAAGATAATAAGCTTCCTGCGTCTAAAGAACTATCTGATTTAGGCATAGAAGTCTGGAGATAGCTTCCTCAAAACGCTGAACAGCGATTTTTTAAATGCCTCCGATGAAAATCGCGGGGCAAATTTTATTTTATTCAAACCTGGGAGAAATCCTCAGGGATTTTTTATTATAATATACTTCTTATCATAATAATCTTTAAATATCCCTAATATTGAGTAGAGAAATGAAGAATAAAAAAATAGTTCTTGAAAAAAAGAAAAAAGATATTTATGAACTATCTATTCAGGGGGAGACAGCTCCAAATTCTGTCTCTCTTCAGTCTGAAATACGTAAATCTGAAGAAAAGCCAATAGAGGGACATTATCTAATTGAAGAATATAATTATTTAGGAGGAGGAGATGGGGGTTGGGATAGTTATACTGAATATATAGGTGTGGCTCATGGAAAAAAGGAATTATCTTCAAGAATATATCAGTGTGCAGTTAAGCAAGGGAAGAAATTAGCAAGGAAATTAGAAGCCCAATTTATTGATAAAACAAATTAATCCTGGATTATGTTGTTCTTAATTATCACTTGTTTTATTCTTCTGATTTTTTTGTTTTTTCTTCTGAGAAACCAGCCCACCTACCTTCAATCTTTTTTGGCTCTTTCATCTTTTTGTTTTTGTAAATGTTAAAATATAATATACTATCCATACTCACTCTGGCTTTTGCAGAAGGTTTTTTTATTCCATAACCTATAGGAAACACTGCTTCAACATTTATTTCATCCGGGATTTTTAATTCTGCTTTAATCTGCTCGTCGACAAAATGTCCCACCCAGCATGTTGAGAGTCCTGCTTCCTCCAGTTTAAGCAGGAAATTCTGAATTGCTGCTCCTGCCTGCTGCCTGCTGTATTTTTCTCCTCTTTTTCCGTATGCATTCACTGTTCGTTCAGGATTTGAGCATACAACAACAACATACTTTGCCTGAAGTATAAAGTCCTGCTGTGCGGCTTTTGCAATCTTCTCAATTTTGTCCCTGTCATCCACAAGAATAATTTTCAGAGTGAAATTCTCCCCTGCCATCGGAGCAAATCTCATGCCATCTATGCATTCTATGATTTCTCTCCAGTCAGGCTCTTTGCTTTTGAATTTTCTGACACTTCTTCTTGATTTTATTGCAGTGTCTAATTCCATAATTAAATCTGGAAACCTGTCTATATAAATTTTAGGTTTTAATTTTTATTACGTCCTGGGTAGGACTCGAACCTACGACCCCATGGTATCTGCAATTTCCATGCTAAAGCAGGACTCCAAAGCCACGCAGTGCTTTGTCGTAACAGCCATGTGCTCTAACCGACTGAGCTACCAGGACATAAAACCAGAAATTGAATTTTGTATTTAAAGGTTTTTGTTTGAATTTTTAGTCAATTCCCTCCCGCCAACCCTTAAAAATTAGATAGGATATAGTTAAATATAATCCAATCTTTCATTAATAAGTTTATATTAATCAGACTGAAAATTTCAGAGAAATTTTCGTCAACTTCCGTGAATACAAATTCGCTTTGTGCGAGGCGAAGCGAGCGAGTATAGGTTATTCCTTCTTTTTTTCTTTCAGCCCCAAATCCAAAACAGGCTTAATCTGGTGCTTTTCAAGATAAGAATAAACATTAGACTGCTTTGCTCCGCGGATTATAGAGATTATTGCTTCCTGTGCATTTTCAATGCATTCAGAAGGGCCAATAATGCCGACATGGTTGTCTCTCAGTTCAAAATTACATTTTGTGAGATGGTATAATGTTTTCTTGGTTTTTCCGCTTTTTCCGATGATTCTCGCCCTTATTCTTTCCAAATCTTTTCTGTTTGTGTAATCTTTTATATTTAGTATTTCAAAAAGACAATCCTCTTCTTTCATAAGAATTGCAGAAGAAAAAGGGAATCCAAAATTTATGGCATCAATCACTTTTTCCGCAATATATTCTTCTTCGGGATTTCCATCTATGCTAATTTCTTTTCCTCTGTTGGTTATTTTTATATTTAAATTTTCCTCAAGTTTTTTCCTGTTTTTCAGAATTCGTGCGAAATTTTCACAAATAAGGATTTTCATTTTATTATTTCCTCATTTTCAAGTATTTTTTTATGAGAATAAGCAAGTTTCATTTTTCTTATTTCTCTTGGTTTAAACCATTTTACTTTTGAGGTTTCATCTCTTGCTTTTGGTGTTCCTTTTATCTTACAATAAACTGGAATATTTAAACTTTGAAAAGGACATTCTTTTACGGGCATTTGCATAAAAGCTTTTCCGTATCTTATAATCATTGAATCTACCCCTATTTCTTCTTTAATTTCTCTTTTTATTGCTGATTCAATCGTTTCCCCATATTCAGCGATGCCTCCTGGAAGCCCCCACAGATTAGAATAATAAATCATTTTATTGCTTCTTTTTCCAAGAAGTATCTCTCCTTTTGAATTTTTTATTATTGCAGGAATTCCAACCATCACTTTTCTTTTGGGAAATATTTTTAGAACAAATCTTAAAATCTCTTTTTTCATGTTTTAAAAAAGGAAATAATATATTATAAGTTTTTGGTTATAATAATCTTTATAAATAGTTCAAATCTGAAAGCTCTAGGGTAGAATATTACAAATTAAGTATTTTGAGAAAAATAGAAGGTGGAAAAGGGGCTGAATGGGAAAATTTTTATATTAGATTTGACGGAAATGCAGCACAAATTATCCAGAAAGAATGTATGTCTTCATTAAACTCTAAGTTAGAGAAAATTAGTGAAGAACAGGCTAAAAGAGAAATTAATGATAGTAATACTGATTTATCTTATGGTTAAAATTCAACTTTCTCTGTTCCGAGATAGTTGTTTCTTTTAAGCCACTCAATCTGGCTTTTGCTGTATTTGAAAATTATATCCCCCCTGTTGTTATCAAGTTCCCATGGCTCAATTATCACAACATCATTTGGCCTTAACCATAATTTTCTTTTTAATCTTCCAGGAACTCTGCAATTTCTATTTTTTCCATCAAGACAATTAACATTCATTTTATTTCCTCCAAATCTTTGTTCTATAACTCCTATTATTTCTTTTCCTCTCGGAAGCCTTGCTCTCTGTATCTTTGGTTCTTCCTCATTATCATTATCTTTTTCCATATTTATTGAAAAGAGAAATAGTTTATAAAATTATCACATCAAAAATCCTTGCTTACATAAGTATAAGCGCGAAAGGAACTCCCTGAATTTTTCTGATACCTTCTTCTGAGATTATTCCTGCTTTTAGTGCTGTGTTCACAGCCTGTTCGCCGATTATGTTAAAAGTGGCGTCCTCTTTTGCCATATCTTTCATAACTTCAATTGCCCCCTCTTCTGACATTTCGTCACCTTTAAAAAAATTTTCTTTAACATCTAACTGAAATTTTTCTTCTTCAAATTTTTTTCCGAGCAACTCTGAATCACAAACAGCGACAACGTCTCTGTATGATTTAATAATTCTTACCTGCATTTTAGACAACAAATTAAAAAGCTTTTGTAGCCTCGCCGGCTTTGATAGCTTTTTCTGCATTTTCTTTAGACAGCATTCTGCAGATAGTTGTTCCGCAATCTACGCATTTTCCTTTTGCCATAAATCCGCCTCTTGCTGTCTGAACTATCTCTGCATTCTTCATTTCCTTGTCTGCTTTGCATTTCATGCATCTTCCTATAATCATTTTTAGCCTCCGTTTATTTTTTGTTTAAGGAATTTTTGTTTTTTAAACCTTGTGAAATCATACCTTTTCCCTTACCGGGTGTTTTGCCCCGCAAGCAAGACAATGTATAAAATTTAATCTGCCTTCTTTAATTAATTCTGTGTCTGGCTTTTTGCATTCTTTGCACAGCACAAATTCCTGGGCATACTCTTCTATTTTTTGGTTTATTTTTGCACTTGGAATTTTATTGTTTAATATCAGTCTGTCCCCGTCTCTCTGTCCTGAGGTTGCAAGTTCTTTCAGAATAAATTTCTGGAAATGCTCAGGTTTTCTTCTCATATGCATCACGATTTGAAAAAAGTTTGTGAGGATAGTTTTTTTCCCTTCAAAATGCCCTTCGATTTTCGGAATCTCAAATCTTTCTTCTGAACTGCCTATCTGTTTTGTCTTTTTATATGCTTCTTCAAGAAGTTCTTCGTAGGTTGTCATTAATCTATGCTGAAATCTGACTATATAAATTTTTATAAATAATAATTAAATGATATTTTTATGGTAAATATTGAAAATATAACCAGAAAAGAAGAAGAAAAGAAATTAAAACTTAAAAGAACAAAAGATTTACTGAATAAATTTTTTAATGATGTTCATATAACCGGCTTAGATTCTGATTTAATTTCTGTACGTGAAAATAAACAATCAAATACTTTTTTGCAGATATTTCCTTATTCTGAATCAACTATTATTAAATTATTTTCTTTAGAATATTATAAACAATCTCTTGCTTTTGCAAGAGAATATGAAGAAAAATTCAAAGTAAATGTGACCCTTCAAACAGATTATTCTAAATAATCAACCCAAATATCTGACTTTTCCGGGACGCGGTTCAAAGATAATGCCTTCTTCAAGGAATTTCTGAATTTCCTGATTTATTATTACAGGTGAAATATCCCTAAGGCTCATGATTATCTTTTCAATTTCAACACCGCCAAGTTCTTCTGCAGTTTTTATTGCCCCGAGGATTTTGTCCTTAACTGCAAGTATCTGGTCCCGCGCAACAGGCTCTGAATTTTTTGCCTTGGCTTTTTCTATTTCCAGTTTTCTCACAAGCAGGTATTTTGGCTCTAATTCCCTTATTATCTCAGGAAAAATATAAAGCTCATTAAAATGCCTGAGAACTCCTATGACTAAAATTGTCTGCCCCTGATTTATATCTCTGAATCTTTCTGTGTCTTCTCCAAAAGTCCGCAAAGTAATCTGTCCTGAGCCGTCATCCAGGGTAAGAACAGAATATTTTTTCTCCCCCTCTCTTTCATATTTGTCCACAATATTTCCGACAATGTTCACCCTTATAATTTTCTTGCCCCCTAATTCCAAAAAAGAAAATCTTTCTCCGTCAATTATAGGCCTTCCAATAAGCAAATCTCCTATTCTGAATTTATATGCAACATTTCTTTTAAATTGTTCGTCTGTCATCTGAAAACAACCTCCGGGTTTTTTTCTATTTTTCACCCTAATGTGAAAGGGGATTTTTTAAATTGCCTCTGATGAAAATCGCCTGTCCTTCGACAATCTAATCATGACTTAAAAACTTAAAGCGTTTATAAAGTTTTTTTACAACTTTTGCACATAGCCGCTTCTGGGTTCGAAAATCACGCTGTGTTTCTTTAATTCATTTATGGAATATTCTATTTCATCTTTTGTCAGTTTGTTTTCAAGTTCTTTTTCTACCTCATCAATAGGAATTAGCTCACCGAGTCTCTCCCGGAGCTGGGAAATTGTTTCTCTGACTATCAGAACCTTGTTCCTCTTTGAAGTTGTCATGCCTGTATAGATTTTATCAATGTCAAAACTCTTGGATTCATAATCATAACCCACCTGCATCAGATAATACTTTACAAGTTCTATTGCTTCTCTTGCATCTTCTTTTAAGACTTCGTTGCTGAGCCTGAGCCTCGCTGATGCTTCAGACATTCTTATCAACGCCTGAAGTTGCCTTGCTGAAATTGGAATTGGCCTCATTGCAGCTTCTGAAGAGACAGGGCGGTTTCTTAAATCAACATAAAACCTTTTCAGTTCCTCAACTGCCTCGTCTGTGAGTTTCGGGAAAACTCTCTGCTTTGCATATGCAACATATTTTCTGAAAAGTTCCTTTGGAATTATCATGTCCTCTCCTTCTTTCCTGTGCTCCAAAAGCACGTGGGTTGCTATTTTCTCATCTTTTACTTTGTCAGGGATATCCCTTAAAGTGAAAATAACATCAAATCTGTTGATTAGTGTTGGGGGAATATCAATCTGCTGTGCAATTGACTGATAGGGGTCAAATCTTCCGAACTTTGGATTTGCTGCTGCAAGAACAGAGGTCTCCGCGCGAAGCGTGGCCTGAACATTTGCCTTGCTTATAGTTACTGTCTGCTGCTCCATGGCTTCGTGCATTGCGCTCCTGTCCTGAGGGTCCATTTTTTCGAGTTCATCAATACAAACAAGCCCTTTATTTGACAAAACCATGGCTCCTGCTTCAAGACTCCATCCTCTTAAATATTCATCCCTGACAACTGTTGCTGTAATTCCTGCACCTGAAGCAGAACGTCCAACTACATATCTTCCTTTTGGGGAAATTTTTGCCATAAAACTCAGAGTTACTGATTTTGCAACACCGGGATCTCCGACTAAGAGAATATGTATATCTCCTCTGCTTGTCTGCCCGTCCAGATGAATTTTTTTAACTCCCCCAAATAATTGTAACACCAGTGATTTTTTTATTTCTTCATATCCCCAGACACTCGGAACAATGCTTCTTGTCAGTTTTTCAAGCACTCCAGGATCCTGTGAAAGTTCCAGAATCTGCCGCTCGTCCTCGTCATTTATGTCAAGTTCCTCAAATGTTTCTTCTAGGGGGATTATGTTATTAACTTCAATAGCCAGCTCAAATCGTGTTGAAAGTCCGCCTGATTTCAAAGGAACCGGAACCTCCTTCAAAATTCCTATAATCTTTACCCTGCTACCAGGAGTTGTTTTTTCCTCCATTTTTGGCTCAACCAAGTCTTCTTTAAGAAATACATTAATTCTTTTTGGCTGTTCTCCACCAGATAAGGATTCAGGAGATTCTTCCACAACAATTCTTTGGGTGTCAACCATTTCTTTGCTTACTAATCTGAATCCTCCTCTTCTTCCGCAGGAGCACCTCGACGGCTCCCTGAATTTTTTTTCTATCTGTAAAACTGAAATCATTGTTCCGCAACTCGGGCATTCAAATTTTGCATTTACAACCTGGGGACGGACATCTGAAGATTGCCTGATTATTCCTTCAACCACAATCATTTCATTCAGATGTTTTGAACGGATATTCCTGATTTTTATCTCCTGGCTTTTTGGTATATTTACTAATCTGATTCTTGTGTCTTTTATCAGCCCCAGCTCTTCAATAGCGAGTTCAGCAAGCCTAAGGCTCTCTTCAGGGTTTGTGAGAATCTCGTCAGAAAGCTTGTTGGAGAATTCTGTGAGCTTCATAAAGTCAGTATAGATTATATTTTTCCCTTTTCTGATAGATTCTCCAAGTTCTTTTTTGTGAAAATCAAAGAAATTCTTGGCTTCAAGAAGCAATTCCTCATTTTTTGATTTAGTATTGTCCCGTTCTTTCACTGCCTCTTCTTCCATAATTAGCAAATATTAGGGGACTTTTTATAGATTTATGTAGACTATTGAATGGTTTCAAAATTATCTATTTGTTATAGTTTTTCAGGGCAGTTTTGACATTTCTTAATAACTGGCTCATGCTGTCTTCGAGCTGCTGCTTGTTTTTTGTTCCTGTGCAGACAAGTTTTCCGTTGCTGAAAAGAAGGAAAGTGGCATTTGGTTCTATCAGCTTATATACCAAACCTGGAAATTGCTCTGGTTCATATTCTGTGTTTTCCATTTCCAGTGCCAGGAAATTTAAGTTGAGCTTTAGTTCAATTGTTCCTGATGCAACTATATTCTGGACTGTTATTTTTGGTTTTGCTGTTATATTGACATTTATTTTTTTTAATTGCTTTATTACAGCCTGAATAACCTGCCTTACCTGTGCAACTGATTTTGTTCCTGTGCAGACGAGATTTCCTGATGAGAAAACAAGAACAGCTGATTTTGGCTCTTTTACTCTCAAAACCAATCCAGGAAAAGTTTCAGGATTATACTCTGTATTTGGCTGGGTTCTTGCCAGTTTTGTCAGGGGAATTGGCTTTTCCAATGAAGTTGTAGCTACAATATTTTGTATTTTATATGTGCTTTTTGAGGCTGTCATGTGAACATAGTAGAAAAAATTCATTTATAAAGGCTTCGACGGGGGATTTTTAAGATGCTCCGTGATATGCACAATAAACTAATATAGTATTAGCATTTCTTTTATAATCTTGAATAGCCTTATCTAATTTTAATTGTATCTCCATTAAATTATATAGTTCTTTTCTTCCTTCAGATTGAAGAAATATTGTTTTTTTAGATATATATTCTTCTCTGAGATTATCTATTAATTCTCCAATAATCTTTGCATTATCATAAAATCTTTGCATATCTTCAGCTGGAGCTTTTTTCTCTAGATTAGAATAATCTCTAGAAAGCATTTTGTCCAAAATTTTACCTCTTTTTAAGACAATCTTTTTATCTTTTTGGTATATCAACCAATTTCTAAAAGAATGTGCTTCGTTCCTATTTCCTTTTTTTACTATTTCTTCTAATGCTTTTCTAAAACTTTCTTCATATTTGTCTGTCATTTATTCTTTTCAGAATCAGGCTTCTGAGGTACCAACACCTCAAAAGTAAGAGAAATCTGTTAATATTTAAATCTTTCTACAATCCTTATATATTAACTCTTCTTCCTGAATCTTTTTTCAATATATTCAATTAATTCGCTTCCTGAAAGCTGTGCATTTGAAGGGCCGGTTCTTATATAAAATTCCTCTTCTTTCGGGGAAATCTTCAAAAAGATTTCTTTGCTGCTTTTTTTGCACTCAACTTTCATTATTTTTTTATCTTCAATGTCGATGAACTGCATACTGATAAGATGAAGGTGCTTTTTTCCGATTTTTTCTTTTATTATGTTTGTAAGATGTAAGCTGAATTTATCCTCATTTTCAAATTTATCAGATTCTATTCCCTGCACTTCTTTTGTGTTTGACACACCTATCAAAAGAGTTCCGCCGTCTGAATTCAGGAAAGCCACCAGTGTTTTGAGAACAGAATATTCCATATTCCTGTCAATTTCTTTTGTATAAAGATTTGTCCGCAGGGTTGATTTGAATTCTGTTTTTTCGTCCTCTCCTTCTTTTATTAAATCCAGAATCTCTTTGCTTTGGGAATTTTTTGAAGACAACTTGGGATTTATTTTTATAACTTTATGAACCAATTTTCTGAATACACCCAGATAACCTTTCATGTAAATATATCCTATTATTGCAGAAATTGCAGCACCTATAAGGACAAATGTCAGATTTCTCATTGAATAGGCATAAATCTCAGCATTTAATGTCTGTCCGAGCAAAATCTTCAGATAATATTTCAGGAGTTCCAGAGCAACCCCGAACATAACAGCAAAATTAAAGGAAAACAGGATTATCAGAAAATAATTTTTCTTTATCTGGTTGCTGGAATAAAGGATTGCTGAAATCATAAAGCCAATGAATGCGATTGAAATTCCAAATGCAATCGGGGCAATAATTCCGCTGATTTTTCCCAGGAATAAAGTAAAAATAACAAAAACCAGCAAAATCCACTCAAATTCTCTTGGAAGCTCTATCTCATATTTTTTTATTATCTGCGGAAGAAACATAAGAATTAAAAGAAAAATGCCTGTGGACATGATGTGCCAGAGATGATTGATAACAGAATTTATAATAGAGATTATCAGAATCAATTTTATTGCAAGTGACAGATGATTTTCAATTTTAATATTCTTTAACAGGGACATAAATTAAAAAGGGCACTGAGATTTATAGATTTAACCATATCTCCAGTTTCTTTTTTGATTTTTAAAATCTTTTTCAATATCTTTCAAATCAGCAATCTCTGATAATGGTTTGTCTTCTCTGAGGGTGGTTATTCTTGGAAATCTCAAAGCCCAGCCAGAATTGTAATTGGGAGATTTCTGGATTTCCTGATATGTGACTGCCACAATTATTTTGGGTTTTATATAAACTCTGTCCTTTCCTTCTTTTTCAATTAATGGCTTTATTTTTTCTGTTAGTTCATGGAAGGATACTTTTGTATCTCCCTTGCTTTCTTCTTTTTCAACAATTCCTGTTCCAACTTTTCCTATTTCAAGATATTCTCCTGACTTGTTTCCTTTGCATGAAAGGATAAAACTTGAAAACCATCCTGAACGCTTTCCTTTTCCGTATTCTGCCCCTGTAATAACCAAATCCAAATCTTTTTCTTCAGGCTTTATTTTAAGCATATAACCCACTCTTCTTCCTGGTTTGTAGGGTGCCCGAAGATTTTTCATCATAACCCCCTCCTGATGGTTTTTCAGAGCTTCTTTGTAAAATTTTTTTGCTTTTTTTTCATCTGAAGTTATTATCTGTTTTGCGGCGATTATCTTGTAAGGGTGGTTTCTAATTATCTGCCTCACCAGTTTTGCCCTCTCTTCAAAGGGCTTGTCAATCATTGATTTTCCGTTGTAATAAAGAATATCAAAAACATTTATCTCTACTGGAAGTTCTTTCTGAAGTTTTTCAATGTCATATTTTCTTCTTATTCTCTGGCTTATGTGCTGAAAAGAAGTGTATTCTTTTGTTTTTTTATTGTAACCAACTGCTTCAGAGTCAAGAATCAAAGAATTTCCCTTTACGAATTGCTTTATATGCTCAACAACTTCAGGAAACTGCTTTGTTACATTTTCAAGACTTCGTGTAAAAAGTTTAATCTCTGAATTTCTTTTATGAATTATCAGCCTGAATCCGTCATATTTGTATTCCAGTGCACAGGGAATTCCCAGTGCCTTAAATCCGTCTGCAATACTTTTTACTTTTTGTGCAAGCATGGCCTTAATAGGCTTTCCGATTTCAAGGGACATTTTCTCAATCTCTTTTAGTTTTCCTTTTTTTGCAGAATCAAAAACAACAGCCAGGTCATTTGTTCTGTCTATTGCTTCCTGAATTTTTCCAGAAGAATCTGCCTCGTTTTTGAAAAAAGTTTTTGCGAGTGCTTCTCTTATTGTGCTTTCCTGAATTCCTATTCTCAAATCCCCGATTAATGTCCTGACAAGATAAAGAGATTCAGACGGAGTTGCAGATGTAAGAAGCTCGGAAATTAATGAGAGTTTTTTATTTACTGTTCCTTTTCCTTCTAGTTCAGGAAGTTTTCTCAGATTTTCCAGAATTTTCTCTGTTGTGAGTATATAGGAAGCGAGTGTCTTTTGTTTTTTCTCTTTTGTTAATTTTTCCGCTACTTTTCCCAAGTCCCCTATTTTTTTCCATTCCTGCAGAACTATTTTGGAATCTGTTCCTGTTGCTTTTGAAATTGCCTTGATTGCCAGCTGACTGCTTATTCCTATTCTTCTTTCATCATATTCTGGGTAGATATTTCCAAGCAGGAGATACAGCACATCCCTATCAGATTCAGAAAGGTTTTCTAAAAATTTTGAAAGAATATCAGTTTTTTCAAGACGTTTTGTTGTCGAAGACAGGCTTTCATAAAGTTTTGCAAGTTTGTTGTATAACATTGTCCCCACCCTCCCGCCCTTAAGAACGGAAGAAATTAATTAAGAGGAAACCTCTTTAAATTAAAATTATCAAGAAAGAGAAGTTTTTAAGATTGTGGTTTTAATATCTGATTAATTTCTTTGATGTCTATTATCTTTCCTGGCATTTCCGGAGCCGTATTATTCTTATAATAATCTGTTCTTTTGCATATCATTGGATAATAATCTATTTTTGGAACAAGACTTATTTCTTCTTTTGTTAAATCTGTTCTTATATAATCATATTTTGAAAATAAAATAATTCTCTCTTCATTATCAGAAGAGACAACTCCCTCCCCATTTTTTCTATACTTTATAATCTGATTTATTACTCCTAATATTTCTTTTCCACCCTCTTTTTTAGAAATAGTCAGTTCAACTAACATTTATTTTACTAATGAAAAGAAGTTTTTAATTATTTAGGTTTTATTATGCCAATTCATTAACTTCTTTTTCTCCTTTTCTGAGTTCTTCTGTTTGTTCTTTGTCTAATTCAAGAAGAAGTGTCTGAAATTCTCCGACATGAGTTTTTTCTTCCTTTGCAATATCAAGCAGAATTGTCCTGATTTTCTGGTTTTTTGTCTTTGCTGCAAGTTGCTCATATAGGTTTACTGCATCAAGTTCTGCAATCATGCCCAAACGAAGAATTTCCTTATCAATCTCTTTTTCCGGAACCTTATCCAAGTCAATTGGTAATGTCGATAGCATTGTAAAAACAATAAAAAAGGGTTTTTATAGGTTTTGGGGATTCTTATTTTCCAGTTCTTCAGCTTCTCAAACCTCTTGATTTTTTAGCAGCAGATGTTAAGCCCCTCATTGCTCTTTTTTTATTTTCTGATTTTGCTATCCAGTTTAGTGTTTTGTCATTTTTTATTTCAGGCATCTGCGGGTCAACACAGATTACTTCAAAGAAATAGTTTATTCCGTCTTTTCCTATCTGATAGGAATTTAAAACTTCAAGATTTCTATATTTGTTCTGGACTCTCTGCTCTGCAATCCACTGATAATTCATCTTGAGATTTTTTCTTGTGTGCATTCTTTTGCTTCTTCTTCCTTTGTTAGGTCTTGGTCTTTTGTGCCCCCCTCTCTTAATTCTTATTCTGATTATGCAGAAGCCTTTTTTGTCTTTGTAACCGAGGGCTCTTGCCCTGTCCAGTCTTAATGGTTTGTCAACTTTTGTGAAAACTTCTGACTTTCTCCATTCTGTCATTCTTTCCCTGAGAATTTTTTTGTCAGGCTTTTTCCATGCTTCTCTCAAATAATGATACATTCCATGTGCCATGATTATTTTACATAAAACTGGTTTTTAAAAGTTAGGGTTAATGCGATTAATGAGGCTGCACGGATTTGAACCGTGGACCCCTACCTGTCTAACCATAGTTGGACACCCAGAAAACTAGGTTTTCTATGTTATCAGAGTAGTGCTCTAACCAGACTGAGCTACAGCCTCATTGGATTAATTAGGCAGAAGATTATTTATAAGTTTTGTTAATATAAAACTTTTGAACTAAATATGATTATCTCCATAAAAGATACCAGGAGAGAAGAGCAAGAATAATACTAAGAAGATAAGATACTGGAATCTCAAATTTTCCTAATTTTAACCAAAAATGCCATTTCACATTTTTAGAATTAAATTTTTTTAATCCAAAATAAGGATTAACAATAAAATAAAGAAAATCTTCTACTAAACATCCAAGAAATAAAGCTGATAAAAGAATACCGGCTAATCTAAGAGAAAAACCAGAAACTACAAGAGGAAGGGAAATTAACACAACTAAAAATGCCCAGAACCAGAGATGATATTCTCTTATGCAAAATTTTTTGTTATCTTAAATTTTCTACCATATGTTTTGCTTGCCCATCCATGTGGACCTTCTATGGTTCTTTCTAAAAAAGCCATAATAACAAAAGCAAAAATTACCCACAAAATAATTACTAAATCTTTCATTTTGTCTCAAGTTCAAGAACAAGTTTTCCCTCTGAGAGTTCATAATCCATTACAGGGAGGCTTATAGGGATTAATTTGTAATATGCCTGCTCTTTTGACAGTGCTTTTATCTCA
Organism: Candidatus Woesearchaeota archaeon; assembly: GCA_964473005.1. GTDB lineage: Archaea > Nanobdellota > Nanobdellia > Pacearchaeales > GW2011-AR1 > JAFCEV01. The sequence goes on from CAYYME010000003.1 coordinate 17,292, forward strand.
ATGCTGTTTTCAAGCTGATTCATAAAAATATCATTTATTGACTTCACTCCAGGCATTTCAATCTCATAAATTATCTTATCTGAGAATCTTTTTATGCTTGTTTTTGGCTCTTTTTTCGGAAGTTCTGAGAATTTCTTTAGATTTTCTTTTGAGAAATTTTTCACAGGGATTTTCTTTGTTTTTTGGGTTTCTTCTTTAGGTTTTTGGGGATTATTCAGATTTATTTCTTGTCCGTTAATCATTAGCCTTACACTTGTTCTCGGCTGTGGGGTTGTCCTTTCCATTTCTCTTTTCATCTCTTTTTCCAGCATTTTCATAGCACCACCGAGCATCTTGTTCAGCATATTCCCGCTGATTCCTCTGAACAAAGAATCTGAAAAGAAATCATTTTCTTTAATATCCTCTTTTCCCAGCATGCCCCAATCCTGATTATGTCCTGTCTGCATTGAATTTCCGCAGAAAGGGCAGAACCTATACTTGTCTTTTACCTTCTCCCCGCATTTTTTACATTTTTTTCCGAGCATAATAGATTAGAGGGGATTTTCTTTAAATAGTTTCTGGTTTTTTCTGGGTAGTTTCCAACAACTTTAAATATATTCGAGATTGTTTGTATTTATGAAAAAATTTTATGTTACAACTGCGATTGATTATGTGAATGCAGAGCCGCATATCGGGCATGCTTTTGAGAAAGTTATAGCTGATGCTCTTGTTCGCTGGAAAAAGCAAAAAGGCTATGATGCTTTCTTTTTAACAGGAGTGGATGAAAATGCCCAGAAAAATATTCTGGCTGCAAAGGCTGCAGGTATTTCTGTCAGGGAATTTGTAGACAAAAATACAGGCTTTTTTTTAGAGTTATGCAGGAAACTTAACATTTCTTATGATAAGTTCATCAGAACCAGTGCCAGTGAGCATGCAAAAGTGGTTCAGAAGATTCTTAAGAAGATTATTAATAAAGGAGATTTCTATAAGGGGGAATATGAGGGGTACTATTGCATTGGGTGTGAATCGTATATTACTGAAAAAGATTTAGTGGATGGAAAGTGTCCTGAACACAATAAGAAGCCAGAGTATCTTAAAGAACAAGCTTATTTTTTCAAGTTGAGCAAATATCAGGATAAACTGGTAAAGTTTGCAGAGGGATATATCATTCCTGAATCAAAGAAAAAAGAAATTCTCTTTAGATTACATCAGGGCTTAAAAGACGTTTGTATCACTAGAAAAGATGCTGAATGGGGGATTGATTTTCCTTTAGATAAAAAATATAAGATTTGGGTATGGATTGATGCTTTGATTAATTATATTAGCGGAGCTGAAAGACAATGGCCTGCTGATGTGCATGTGATTGGAAAAGGAATTAATTGGTTTCATAGTGTTATTTGGCCTGCTATTTTAATGTCTGCAGGATACAAATTGCCAGGTAAATTATTAGTTCATGGTTATTTGATTAGCGGAGGGAAGAAAATGTCAAAAAGTTTGGGAAATGTAGTTAATCCTCTTGAATTATTGGATAAATATCCTACAGATAGCGTCAGGTATGCTTTGCTTAGATGCAATATTTTTGAAGATACTGATTTTAATGAGGAGCTTTTGGTTGCACGGCACAATAATGAACTTGCGAATAAGTTGGGAAATTTGGTTTCAAGAGTTTCAACTCTAGCAGAAAAATATGGGTTGAAGGAAGTTAATTTTGAAAAAATTGATGTAGACATACATATATCAAATGTTGTAAGAGATGTTAGCGAATTGATTGAGAGATTTGAGTTTGATAAAGCACTTAATTTAATATTTGCATTTATTGATACACTAAATCAGTGGGTACAGGATAAGAAAATCTGGGAAACTGGAAGTAAAGAAGACTTATTCGAACTTGTAACAGGAATAAGGACAGCTTCTATTCTCCTTTGGCCATTCATTCCTGAAACATCAGAGAAAATTGCAAAGACATTTGGATTTAAAATCTCTTTAGATGAAGTTAAAAAACCCTTAAAAGTAATAAAAGTTAAAAAATCCGAGATTTTGTTTAAGAAGATTTAACAAATCTTGCTTCCTATTTCTATATCTGCATCAGGCTGGAGAAGTCTGACTTCTTTTTCATTTCCTTCTTCATCATAGGAGACAGCTGCGAGAAGCATGCCCTTGCTTTCAACACCCCTCATGGTTTTTGGCTCAAGATTTGTGAAAACAATGCACTTTTTTCCTTTCAGCTCTTTTTTTGCATAGAATTCTTTTATTCCTGCAACCAGAATTCTTTCCTCTTTTCCTAAACTGACTTTTAATTTGTAGAGTTTGTCAGCACCAATTATATCTTCAACATCAAGAATTTTCCCGGCTCTTAAGTCAAGTTTCTGCCACTCTTTAAATTGTATATTTTTCATTTTATTTTAATCCCAGTTTTTTGAAAACCCTGTAAAAGATATTCTCCCTATCTTTATCAGAATCATATTCAATCTCCAGAAGTCCGGCAACTATTTCTTTGTAAGCCCTCGCAGATTTGCTTTTTGGATGGGTGTGCACAACAGCATCTTTCAGACTTATGGATTTCTGCAAGTCAGTGTCTTCGGGAACCATTCCAAGAATAGGGGCTTCCAGCATTTCTTTTACAGTTTCAGGGCTCAGTTCTATCTTGTTTCTCCTGACTCTTGTGACAATCACGCCCCTGATTGGCTTTTTGAGTTGCTCTGCAAGCTTTATTGTTTTAAGTGCGTCTGTGATTGCAGGCATCTCAGGATTTGTGACTATTATCAGTTCATCTGCTATTTTCATGACAGAAGACGCCTCGTGTCCGAGTCCTGCAGAACTGTCCATGATAATATACTCTGCAATCTTTTTGAAATCTTCTTTGAATTCTCTGATTTTTTCAGGGTTTATTTTTCTTAATTCTCTTATGGAAAGAGAAGAGGGCATAATCTTCAGCCCGGATTCATGTTCGTAAACTGCTTCTGTCGGTTCTGCTTTTTTCAGCAGTACGTGGTTCAAATTTACCGGGACTTCCGGTGAATTCAAATGTATTCCAATATTTGGTGTTGACAGGTTTGCGTCAATCACAAGCACATCTTTTTTGAAATAGTTCATGGCAGCCCCTAAATTTATTGCTGTTGTTGTTTTTCCAACACCCCCTTTTCCTGAGGTGATGACAATTATTTTTCGCATTTTATTTGAATGATTTTAACTTAAGATAGAAGAAATTGCTTTGTTGTGCTTATAAATTTTTCTAACATCTCTGCATAAACTTTCAATTTTTCAAGATTTATATTTATTTCCCTCCCCCTGTAAAAAACTTTCAATGTTACATTCTTTCTGAATTCCCCTATTCTCTCCTTTTTCAGATCTTCAATTTTTCTGAGCATTTCATACAGTTCAATAACCTTGAGAAATTCTTCATTTTTCCTGAATAATTTCTGTATCTGTTCAATTTTTCCCACACTATTCGGGGAAACAGAGGAAATTTTCTTCTTTTTCTTTGCGTGTTTTAAGATTTCATTAATGGATGTCTCAATCATTTTCCTCCATCTGAGAAGGAGATTCAATATAACGTCACATGTTTTTGTATATTTCAGACTAACATACAACAAATGATCTGCACTTATTTTCTCCTGGATAATCTCTTCCATCTTTTAATTTAGAACTATATTTTACCAGGGCTTGCAGGTTTTTATATTTATCTTAAAATAACCTTTTTTGCCCTTTCCAGAACATCTTTTGAAACCTCCAGAAATTCTTTAACTTTCTCCAAAGTTATTGTTTCATAATTCATGTTTTCAGATAAAATAACTATCTTGTCTTCTTTTACAAATTCCATTGGGCTTTTTTTGTGTTTATCCGCAATTTCAAATAATTTAGTTATTAATTTGGTGTGTGGTTCGGAAATTCCGTATCTTGGACAGCATTTTTCCAGAAAGATTTTAAAATTTAATCCGGGATTTTGTGCCAATCTGACTCTGCTGTATAAGTATTCATACTGAAGAATTGCATTTATGCAGCTTGCAAGGGAATTTTTTATTTCAATCAGGGTTTTCAATAGCAATCGCTTGTCTTTTATCAGGGGGTAAGTTACATAAACCAAATGCCCTGCAGTCTGAATGGTTTTCTCTGATTTTTCCAGGTTTTCAAGAAATTTTTCCATATTTGTTATGATTTTTAGAAGTATTTGAAATTAATATGGATTTTGGTGGTTAACTTTTTGAGACAAAACCTTCCAATAAATCTTTTAATTGCTTTACTAATTCTCTCCATTCTTCCAGAGATTTTCCCCTTGGGTCTTCAACTTCCCAGTAGATTACTTTTGGATTTTCCTTGAGAAAGTCAGGAATGGTCTCTTTTTCAGCCATCATTATTATTTTATCTGCATTTCTCACCATCTCTTCCGTTACTTCCTTCCTTTTCCTGTCTGATATATCTATTCCTTCTTCTTTCATCACTTTAAACAAATTTTCTGTCAAAGGGATATTCTTGATTAATTCTCCGAGTTCAGGATGTCTTAATGTGGTTCCCGCAGAAATAGAATCTATATTATAATATTTTTTTAATAATACTTCAGCCATCTGACTTCTTGCTATATTTCCTTTACAAACAAATAGAATCTTCATCTTAGCTCAACCCTAAAATCGCCTCTGCCAAATCTCCTGTTTTTTCCAGGGTTTCTCTTGCCTTCTTTTCAGAAACCCCTGTCTTTTCAATTATTGTCTTAATGTCTTCCTCTGAAATTCCTGCCTCCTGTTCTGAAACATCTCCTGCAATCTGGAAACTCTCCTGCCCCTGCATTTTTATCTTTGTTACAGATGGAGATTCAATGATGATCTTATTTCCGTCTGTTTTCTCAATGATTACTCTTGAGGAATCTATTTCTTCCTGGGCAATTCCCATCTGCTTCATAACTGCCTGCATTTTTTTTGGGTCTAATCCACCAAACATTTTTTTGAAAAGAATACGGGGTTTTTATGCTTTTTGCATAAATATTACTTTTACCATCCTTCTGCAAAGTCAATTAAAATAAATTAATTGTTAACAATTCCTAAACAGTATAAATATCAATCAGCGAGCGAATAAGTTATTTAGAAGAAAAAAGGCAAAATTATTCTTAGTGCAATTATCAAAATTATAAATATCACCACATATGTCGGTTTCAGGCTGAATATGCTTGAATATTCTTCATCATATCTCATCAGCCCGCCGAATCCCGCAGGCATGTGTATTCTGTTATCTTCTGCCATAGAAAATAAAATAAGGGATAGTTTTTAAAAGTTTGCTGGGTTAAATTTATTATGGCTGATACTGGGAGTGGTTAAAGGATAGTTTTTAAAAGTTTCTTGGTATGATTTATGTATGCCTAATATAAATTTTAAAGAAATTGAAAATAAGTGGAGGAAATTCTGGGAAAAAGAGAGAATTTATCAATTTAATCCAGACAGCAAGAAAAAAATCTATTCAATAGATACTCCTCCGCCAACTGTTTCAGGAATTATGCATGTTGGGCATGCATTTTCATATTCTCAGCAGGATTTTATTGCAAGGTTTAGGAGGATGCATGGAGAAAATGTTTTCTACCCCTTTGGAACAGATGATAATGGTTTGCCAACAGAGAAACTGGTTGAGAAGATAAATAATGTTAAGAGCAAAGAGATGTCCAGAAAAGATTTTATTGAACTCTGTCTCAAAACTCTTAAGAAGATAACCCCTGATTTCATTCAGGACTGGAAGAATCTGGGGATAAGTGCAGATTATAATATTTTTTATTCAACAATAGATAAAAATTCCCAAGAAATTTCCCAAAAATCTTTTATTGAACTTTACAAAGCAGGGAAAATTTACAAAAAAGCATTTCCCACAATCTGGTGTCCTGAATGCCAGACAGCCATTGCACAAGCAGAACTTGAAGACAGGGAACTGCCAAGCCAATTTTTTACAATAAAATTTGAGTGTGAGGGAAAAAATCTGTTAATTGCAACAACACGCCCAGAATTAATAGCTGCCTGTGTCGCGGTTTTTATCAATCCTGCAGATAATAGATATGGGAACTTAGCAGGGAGGAAGGCAAGAGTTCCTTTGTTCAATTTTGAAGTTCCAATAATTGCAGATAAATCAGCAGATTCTGAAAAAGGAACAGGAGTTATGATGGTTTGTTCTTATGGAGATAAGTTTGATGTGGATGCGATTAACAGACATAAACTTATTCCAAAAATTATTTTAAATTATGACGGAACCCTGAATTTTGGGAGATATAAAGGGATGAAAATAAAGGATGCCAGAAAAAAAATTATTGGGGAACTTAAGGAAAAAAATTTAATTACAGATTCTAAACCAATTTCTCACATAGTAAATGTCCATGACAGATGCGGGACAGAAATTGAATTTCTTCCTACAAACCAATGGTTTATAAAAATTCTGGATGAAAAGAGAAAATGGATTTCTCTTGGAAATAAAATAAAATGGTATCCGGAATTTATGCATAAAAGATATAATAACTGGGTAAACGGACTTGAATGGGACTGGAGCATTTCCAGAGACAGGCACTTTGGAATTCCAATTCCAGTCTGGGAATGCATTAACTGCAAAAAAATAATTCTTCCCGGAGAAAAAGAACTTCCTGTTGATCCTTTGGAAACGAAGAAAAAATGTCCGAAATGCGGAAAAGAGGCAGAACCAGAAATAAGAGTTCTTGATACTTGGGCAACTTCATCATTAACTCCCCAGATTACCTCTTTTTTGATTAAAAATAAAATAAAAATTCCCTATTCTCTCCGCCCGCAAGCTCATGATATAATCAGAACCTGGGCATTTTACACAATTGTCAAAAGTTACCTGCATGAGAAAAAGGCTCCATGGAATAAAATTATGATTTCTGGATTTGCGACCCTTGAAGGAGAGAAAATGTCAAAATCCAAGGGAAAGGTTATCAGCCCCCAGGACGTTATTGAAAAATACGGAGCAGATGCACTGAGATATTGGGCAGCAGGAAGCAAATTAGGAAATAACATGGATTATAAGGAAGAAGATGTGCTTGCAGGAAAAAGGTTTATAACAAAATTAGTTAATGCATCAAAATTTGTTTTTATGAATTTGGGGGGTTACAGTGGAAAAAAGCCGAAGAAGTTGGAAAAAGATGATATAGAATTTTTAGGGAAATTAAATGAAATTATTAAAATAATTACTGAATCTTTTGAAGATTATGAGTATTCAAAAGCTAGATTAGAGATAGAAAATTTCTTCTGGAAGTATTTCTGTGACTATTATCTTGAAACAGTCAAGAAAGTTATTTATCAAGGAACGGGAGATAAAAAATTATCTGTGCAGTATACTCTTTATTCATCTCTTTTGGCAATCTTAAAAATGCTTGCACCGATTATGCCTTTTATTACAGAGGAAATTTATCAGACTTATTACAGAAATTATGAAAAGGACAAAAGCATACATATCTCAAAATGGTCTGAATTAGGAAAAGAGAAGTATAAAGGAGATTTGGAAATTTTAAAAGAGACTTTATCAAGAATAAATAAATATAAATCAGAAAAGCATTTACCTTTAAATGTTGCTTCAGGTGCAATTGTGCTGCCTCTGAATGAGTATAAAATCGTCAACGATTATGGGGAACGTTTTTTAGCAGTTTCAGGAGCATATGTTATTAAATCAGGCAAAGAATTTAAAATTGAGGAAAAATAAACATAAAGATGCCAGTAATAACAAAAAATGAACTTGAAGAAATTCTTGAAGAACTTGAACAGCACAAGGGCAGGCACACAGAACTGATTAGTGTTTACATATCTGCTGGATATGATGTGAATGCTGTTCAGAGGCAGCTGGAGGCTGAAAAATCCACTGCTAAGAACATCAAATCAACAGCTACGAGAAAAAATGTTACAGATGCTCTGGACAAAATTGTCAGGTATCTGAAGAGTCTGAAAAAAACTCCTGAAAGCGGACTTGCAATATTCTGCGGGAATATTTCCAAAACAGAAGGGCAGAGCAATCTGCAGTTGTGGAATATTGAACCCCCATTTCCTGTTAAAATCAGATTGTACAGATGTGATAAGGAATTTGTTCTGGAGCCGCTGAGAGAGATGCTGGAAGTTTCAGAGGTTTTTGGTTTGCTGGTAATGGACAGGAAAGAGGCGACTATTGGCTTGCTTGAAGGAAAAAGAATTGAAGTTTTGCAGAAAATGACTTCAGGAGTTCCGAGCAAAATTCGTGCAGGGGGGCAGAGTTCCCAAAGATTTCACAGAATTACAGAGGGGTTAACTAAAGAGTTCTACAAAAGAATTGCAGAGAGTATGAAAGAAATATTCTTTACTATGCCTAAATTAAAAGGGATTTTAGTCGGTGGCCCTATTCCAACAAAAGATGAATTTCTGGATGATGAATATCTCATGACTCAGTTACGGGAAAAAGTTATCGGAAGAATTGATATTGGGGGCTCTGATGAATCAGGGCTAAAAGAACTTGTTGAAAAGTCCAGGGATATTCTGGCAAGTCAGGAAATAGTTTATGAAAAAAAACTTATGGAAAGACTTTTTGAGAGTTTGGGTGAGAGCCCTGATATGTCTACACTTAAAGAACCAGCCACAAGAAAGGCTCTGGATTACGGGGCTGTTGAAATTTTATTTTTATCCAGGGATATTGACAAGAAACTCTCCAAGGAATTAAAGCAGCTTGCAGAAAATACAGGGGCGAGAGTGGAGATTATTTCAACAGATACAGAAGAAGGAAAACAATTCTTTAATCTGAGCGGAGTTGGTGCAATACTCAGGTATAAGATTTAAAAAATATCTCGAAATGTTTAAAATCTATTCTTCTTTATTCAAATTATGAAAAGCGAGACAATTGAGGATATTGATGAAGCGAAGAAAAAAGAGAACATAAAACTTTTAGAGGCTATATTTTTTGTTTCCGGCAGGTTTTTGTCAATGCCTGAACTGGTTTCCCTGAGCGATTTAAATCCCATTATAATAAATGATTTGATTGAAAGATTAAAAGAAAAATACAACAAGGACAATTCTGCGATTGAGATTATTGAGAAAAACAACATGTGGAAGATGGATGTTTGCCAGGAGTATTCGGGAATAATCAACAAGCTTGCGACAGGAAGTTCTGAATTTTCAAAAGCAGAGCAGGAAACACTCGCGATTATTGCCTTCAAGCAGCCAATCAAGCAGTCTGTAATTATCAAAATCAGAGGGAACAAGGCATATGATCATATAAAGAAATTTGCAGATTTGGAGCTGATAAAAAAGAAAAAAACAGGGCATACTTATGAGCTGAATCTTAGCGACGATTTTTATGAATATTTTAATGTTTCCGATTACAACAATCTTTTAAAAGAGCCAAATTCTGATTGATTTGGAATAAAATGGAATTTTTAACAATAGTGTTTTTGGTATATTCCTTTATAGCCTTTTACTTCTTGTTCATGTTTCTTTTATTATATGTGCACAACAAAGAACATTTTTTTGACTATCCAAAGCCTGAAAGGCAGTATTCGCTGAGTATTGTAATTCCATGTTATAATGAAGAAGAGCATATAGAGCAGACAATTCAGTCTCTTTTGAATTCAGAGTATAAAAGACTGAAGAAAATAATTGTGGTTGATGACTGCAGTACAGATAATTCTTTTGAAATTATACAGAAATTTGCGAAAAGATATCCGCGGGTAATGGCTGTGCAGACTCCAAAAAACACAGGCAATGCAGCAGGAGCAAAGAATTATGGTGCAAAATTTGTGGAGACAGAATTAATAGGTTTTACAGATGCAGATTCTTATCCTGACAAAGATGCAATAGACAAGGTTGTTGGTTTCTTCAATGAACCTAATGTTGGGGCAGTAACTTCTTCAATTTTTGTCAAAAAAAGAGACAAGTTTATAGAAAGACTGCAGACAGTGGAATATAAAGTGATTACCTTTACCAGAAAATTTTTAGAGTTTCTCGATGCAGTTCATGTTACTCCCGGTCCTCTGGCTATATACAGAAAAACTGCTTTTGAAGATGTAGGCAGATTTGATGAGAAAAATCTAACCGAGGATATTGATATAACCTGGCATCTTCAGGTTAAAAGGTGGAAAGTCAAAATGAGTATTCCTTCCTATGTTTACACTGTTGTTCCTGATACTATTAAAGACTGGATTAAGCAGAGGAACAGATGGAATATTGGGGGGTTGCAGACAATTAATAAATATAAAAAATATTTTTTCAGAAAAAGCGGAATGCTTGGAAATTTTATTATGCCCTTTTTTGTTCTTTCTTGGATAACCGGGCTTGTCGGAATTTCAATACTCTTTTACAGGCTTTCCAGAAGATTCATTTTTGAATTTCTTTCTGCAAAATATTCGGTTGGGGCACAGGCAGCTCTTTTAACTCTGCGTGATATTAATCTGACTCCGAATGTCCTGATATTTTTTGGCATAGCCCTCTTTGCTATGGGCTTGTCTTTCACACTAATTGCTCTTGTAAATGCAAGGGATAAAAAAGAAAAAAGGTATAAGCAAACAGGAGTTTTAACCCTGGCTTTTTATACTATTTTTTATCTTTTAGCATATCCCCTTCTTCTTGTATTTTCAATATATAAATTCTTAAAAAGAGAAATTTCCTGGTAAAAAAATGCTGAGTAACAAAAAAAGAGTTTTTTGGGAAGCGCTTCTTCTTACACTGGTTGTTTTCATTCTTGGAATGCTTCTTGGAACTGCTTTTGAAGGTGCGAAAATGGAAAAGGTAAACCAGTATTATGTAAAATCAGAAATTTCGCTGATGGATATTCTAGCACTGAATTATCTTGCAGAAACTCAGGAAAGCGACTGCAAAGTCCTTGTTGAATCAAATCTTGCTCTTGCAGACAAAGTTTATGAAGAGGCATATTTGCTGGAAAAATATGAAGAATCAGGAAAACTTAGCGAGAATCTGAAACTTGCTCATCAGAAATATGATATTCTGAGAACTTTTTTGTGGATAAATCAAATGAAGATTTCAGACAAGTGCAAGGGGGGGATTGACAGTGTTGTGTATCTCTATGAGTTTGAGCCTGATGATTTGGTGAAAAAAGCAACACAGGGAGTCTGGTCAAAAATTCTGTTTGATTTGAAGCAGGAGAAAGGAAATGGGGTTATCCTGATTCCAATAGCAATTAATAATGAACTGGCTTCTTTGGATGCCCTGCTTGATAAATTTGAAATTTCCGACTTTCCGGCAATCATCATCAATGAAAAAGAAATAATTACTGAATTAAGTTCTGTTGAAGACTTGAAAAATTATTTAGGTTAATATATCCTTTATCACAGAAATCTTAAAAAAGAAGTCTGGGCTGGGTGTGTGATGGATGAATGTTTTATATGCGGTGTTTTAGGGAGCCAGGTCAGATTGTTTGACGCTGTTTCTGATGAGGGAATTATCAAAATTTGTGAGAAATGCTCTAATGAAGAAAGCATTCCTGTTATAAGACGTCCGACGACTTTTCAGCTTAAAGAATCAGAGAGAAGGCATAGTGTTTATGAAAAACTTTCCCGTGCTTCAGGAATAGAACTTTCAGAGATAAATTCTTCTTTGGACAGAAGGCAGGAAGCAACTATGAGGGAAATTGTTGAGAGAAACCTTGAGGGAAAAGTTCCAAAAGAAGTTGGGCCGAGACCTGAAATGGTGGATAATTTTCACTGGATTATTATGCGGGCAAGGAGATTCAGGAAATTAACTCAGGAGCAGCTTGCAAGAGAAATCGGGGAATCTGGCGCTGCTGTTGCAATGGCTGAAAAAGGAATTCTTCCTGAGGATGATTACAGGCTTGTAGATAAATTAGAGAGATATTTCGGTGTAAATCTTGTCAGGGATGAATTTGCAAAAGAAATAAGGGCATCTGAAAAACCAAAGAGATTGAGTTTTGACATACCCAGTTCCAAGAATCTGACAATTGCGGATTTGAAGCAGATGAAGAAAGAAAAAGAAACAGGGATAAAAAAAGAAGAAGTTTTTGAAGAAGAGCCGGGAGATATCAAAGAAGTTGAGGGGCTTTCTAAGGAAGACATGGATAAGATAATTTTTAAGAAGTAATCAAAATCTTTATAAAGTAATTTGGTGAATTCTTAATATGGAGATTAAAGTTCTTAAAAGTTCGAAAGAGGAAATTGAATTTCAGATTGAAAGCCTGACACTTGCCGAGCTTCTCAGAGTTTATCTGAACAGAGATTCTTCTGTGAGTTTTGCTGCCTGGAAGAGGGAGCATATTACTGAAAAACCAATTATGCTTGTCAAGACAAAAGGAAAAGCAGTTAAAAAGGCAATTGCTGATGCTGTTTCTGCAGTAACAAAGGATTTGGATAAGGTTGAAGAAGATTTCAAAAAGATGAAGTAATCCTGTTACAATAATCCTTATTAATTCTTAAATTATTTTATATTCATGTCAGACAATAAAATTTCAACAGGAAGTTTTGATTTGAACAAATGGCTTTATG
>CAYYME010000004.1:0-27791 GCA_964473005.1 Candidatus Woesearchaeota archaeon
GAAAACAAACGAGAAATTGCACTAATATTGGCACTTGTTTAGACACATACAAAACCCCGGAAATAGAACAGAATTGTACTCCAGAAATAGTCTGGGAAGAAGTTGAAAATAAAAACCCTTTTTACCTTATTATAATTTTATTGACTCTGATTGTTATTATTTTTTATTTGAAGAAGGTTGTACTAAGACTAACTAAAAGATTTAATAAACATTTAAAATCCCGTTAGCATTGCACTAAGAATATAACTGGGCAAATTAATTCATAAGAAATAATTTATTAAGCCCTCTAAATTTTCTCTTTTTTATAAGATTATGACATAATTTGGGTAGGGTTTTCAAGTAATAATTATAACCCTGGGAGAATCTTCAAGCCTTCAAATAGACGGCCTGAAGCGTCTCCTGGGCAAAAAGAGGTGATAAGAAATACAATACCCCTTACTATATAAACTTTTCTGTTATGTTACCCTTCTGAAATGACATGAAGTAATTAGCAGAGAGTAGTAATCTTGCTATCATTTTAAAGGATTAAATCAGGATATTTAACCACTACAGGATAAAGTGGTATACACTACATTTCATATTAAAAAGGCAGATTATCCCATTCTTTTTTCTCCTCTTCACTCATTTCCCATTCTATTTCTTCATGGTACATCGCATCCCCCCATATTTTTTCATTTTCCCACTCAAAAATTGTTCTTAGATTATCCACTCTCCCTTCCAGTCCAAAACCATTTAAAAGGAAATCTGGCGTTTCACCAACTCTTTCGTCTGTTTTCACCAATATATAAGGAACTTTTTCTATTTTATCTTTTTTAAAATATTTATCAATAACTACTCCAGAATACCACTTTTTTTCAAAATAGGCTTTTACTCTATCTCCTATAAGAAAATTCCTCCCAACTTTAAGATCAAGATTTTTAGGATATGTTTCTTTATACGCTTTAATTATTTTTTTCATAATTTAAACAGAAGGCTGTCTTTTTTAAATATAATCAATCTTAAAAACTATTGTTTCATTGATATCTCATGATAAAAGAGGAAAAAGCAAGCATAAGACAGGAGCAGATTCATGACATTCTGTTTAACAGGGAAATTGGATGGCAGGAAATCATTTATGATTTGATTAATACAGAGCAACTTGACCCCTGGGATATAAACATAACCATTCTTACAGATAAATACCTGGGTAAGATTCAGGAACTGGAAGAGGCAGATTTCTTTGTTTCCAGCAAAGTCCTTCTTGCAGCAGCCCTTTTATTGAGGATAAAATCAGAAATTCTGCTTAATAAGTATATCAAAAGCATAGATGACATTCTTTTTGAGAGAAAAGCCGAGGCAAAGCATGTTCTTGAGAAAATTGAGCTTGATGAAGAATTCCCGCTCTTATTTCCAAAAAGCCCTATGTCAAGATTAAGGAAAGTCACACTAAAAGAACTAATGGAATCTCTGAGCAAAGCAATTATTACAGAAAACAGAAGAATAAAAAAGGAAATAATACACAGGAATGCGCTCAGGGAAACAGGCATATCCCTTCCAAAAAGAAAATTCAGCATAAAAGACAGGATAAACGAAATTTACAGAAGATTATTCAGCCATTTCAAGGAAAATAAAGACAAAAAAAGAATATCCTACACAGAATTTGCCGGAGGAGATAAAGATGAGAAGATAATCTCTTTTTCTCCGTTGCTGCATCTAGAGCACCAAAAAAAAGTCTGGCTTGAGCAGGAAAATCATTTTGATGAGATATTTATCTGGTTAAAGGAAGTTTATTATGAGCAAAAAGGCGATCCTTTTGCAGATTTGAAGGAAGAGTTAAAAAAAGAGATTGAAGAACTCGATGACGAAAAAAAGCAGAAACTTCAGGAAATCAATAAAGACTTTGAAAATCCCTTAGGGCAGATGTTTGAATAAACTTAACAAATAATTTTTTAGTAATTAACTTTAATAAGCATATTTAATTATCTATAATAGAGGATATAAAATGAGACTACAAATAAGGCTTCCGAAATTAGAGACTTATAAAAGAGACAAGAGGAAACCAATTGATGAAATTTATAATTCTTTTTCAAAATTAGGAAAAAATTGGGTGGGGGAGATAATTGCTTACCAAAAAGCAGATTCAGGAAAAAATAAGAATATTCTGCTGCCGATAATTGGCTTCAGAACAAAAAACAAAGGAAATGCAATCTGGATAATTGCAGGAATTCACGGAGAAGAGCCTGCAGGAGTTAATGCAATTGCAAAAAAATTAAAATTCATAAACAAAGTAGGCAAGAGAATCCCCCTGGTTCTTCTGCCATTGTGCAATCCAAGCGGATATTGGAGAAACTGGAGATATCCAAACAGGAAAAAAATGTCAAGGAACCATGATATTTCAAGTATAGGGGATTCAGAGCATTATTTGATTGATTTAAAAGAACCAAACAAGCCAAGGGAAAAAGAGCCATCATCAAAAGTTGCAAAGATATTCAGTGCCTATGTTCTGCGTTTATCAAAAAAATACAGGCCTTTTTTAGTGCTGGATTTGCATGAAGATGCCAGCAAAAGCAAAATTTACATTTATTCTCAGGGAAGGCTGGGAGCAAATGACCCGATAGCAAAGGAAATTGTCAGCATATTAAAGAAGAAAGGATTAAAAATGTATGAAAAAGGAAAAACTGTCTTTAAACAAAAGATATTGGGGGGAATTGTTTCAAATATTCATGATGGCTCAATTGACGAGCTTTTATCTTCAAAGTATATAATTTCCGGGAAACGAAGAGTAAAAGGGCCCTATGCAAGAAGTGTAATTGTTGTTGAAACAAATACTATCGGAATTGCCTTGTCAAAGAGAGTGAACATTCATTCAAAAATTTTAAAGAGAATCAGGAAATTTTATAAAATCTCAAAGAGCATTTATGACGACCCTTATTTAAGAGGGCAAATTGAATCTGATATTGTTTAAAATGAAACTTGGTGTTTTGTTTTCAGGGGGAAAAGATTCTGTTTATTCTTCCTATCTTGCTAAAAGGCAGGGGCATGAATTAGCCTGCTTAATCTCAATTCTTTCAGAAAACAAAGAATCTTACATGTTCCACACACCTTCAATTGAACAGGTCAAAAAACAGGCAGAAGTTATGAATATTCCCCTAATAATTCAAAAAACAAAAGGAGAAAAAGAGATTGAATTGGCTGATTTGGAGAAGGCAATCAAGTCAGCTAAGGAAAAATATCATATCAATGCCATAATCAGCGGTGCACTGGCTTCAAATTATCAAAAATCCCGAATAGAAAATATATGTAAAAAATTAAATTTAAAATCAATAACTCCTTTATGGCATATAGATGAAATAAAATATCTTCAGAGATTAATAAAAAATAATTTTAAGGTGATTATTGTTGGTGTATTCGCTTATCCATTAGATAGTTCATGGTTAGGAAAAATAATCGATGAAACCTTTATACAGGAGATTATTGAACTTAACAAAAAATATAAAATCCATGCTGCAGGAGAGGGCGGGGAATTTGAAACATTTGTTCTTGGTTGTCCGCTGTTTAAACACGAATTAAAAATTAAATTTTTTAGAGATATAAAAGAAGGAGAAAACAGCTGGAGACGGGAGATTAAAGTAGAATGATTAACTTCCGTGATTTTTAATACACTTTGTCTTGATGTTATTAATCTCAAAAGCTGTATCTTTTGCGAATTTTTTCAAATCCCTTATATCATCAGAAGCAGTATCGAGCTTATGCATTGCCCATCCAGCAAGATAAACTGCTCCAAAAATAGGAGCATATTCTAATAATGTGGGTGTTTGAATAATTCCCACAAGCTTAAGCAAGAGCCAAATAAAAATCCCTGCAAGAACAACCCATGCAATAATGTCCCAAAAAGTCAGCCTCTTTTTCATATTATTTACAAATCATTAATATTAATATATTTTTCCTTCCCTGTTTTCATATCCTTAACTTTAAACTTCTTTGCCTTGACTTCTTTCTCCCCGACAAAAATAATCTGGTTATATTTATAAGAGTTAGCAAATTCAAGTGCTTTTGAGGGTTTTCCGTAATAAATTGAGGCAATTTTGCCGGATTTTCTCAATTTTTCTGCAAGTTCAACTGTTTCTTTGTCTTTTCCAAGAGAGATTACCAGGATTTTTCCTTTGTCTGATTTTATCTTAGCCAGCATTGCTATTCTGTCAAGTCCAAAAGCAACACCTGTGCACTGAACATTATTGAATTTATAACTGCCACCTGCAATTATTGTCTCCTTAATTCCTTTTGCTTTTATTTCAAAGACATTTTTGTTGTAATAGCTCAAACCCCTGATAAGAGTAGGGGAAAAGAAGACTCTTATTCTGTATAATCTGCAATATTTCATCAGTTCGATAATTTCCCTGTAAGAATCAAATCTCTCAAAATATTTTTCTCCTTTTTTTAACAAGGCAAGAATTTTCTCTGCTTTGTATTTTTTAAGATTTTCCCTGACTTCTTTTTCAGGAAGTTTGTCATACTTGTCTATCTCTCTTAGGATATTTGTTTTATCTTTTTCTTTAATATTGTTATCTCCTAAAATCTCGTTTAATAATGCGCGATTGTTTATCAGAATTATTGGTTTAATTCCCAGTTTCTCCAGAACTTCATTTGAAACTGACAAAATTTCTGCTTCATCTTTTATTGTTGAGCCGATTGTGTCAATATCACACTGGGTAAACTGCCTGAATCTGTTTGCAGAAATCGGTTCATCCCTGAAAACTTCGCCAATCTGATATCTTTTATATGGAAGTTTTTTATTTTTCATCAATCTTCTGAGCTGAAATGTGAATTCATATCGCAGTGCAAGTTTTCTTTTTCCTTTATCCTGAAGCTTGAAAATATCTGAAACAGCCTCGTCATTTGCATTTTCTCCTTTCACAAATTCTTCAGGCTCAATAATTGGCGTTTCTGCCGGCTCAAACCCGTATTTTTCAAAAGTCTCAGCTAAGATTTTTCTGATTTCTGCCCTTTTCACAGCTTCATCGCCTGTGAAATCCCTGAATCCCTTGGTAATTTCGGTTGTCATTTTAGTTTTCCTCTTTCCAAATCTTTATTTAATATATCAATTCTATCAATTATAGATTTAATTATTTCTTCAATTTCCGATTTATTCTTATTTGCAACATCCTTAATTTTCCAGACAATTACTTTTTTTCCATATTTTTTATTTTTATTAAATACTTGCGGAGGAACATCATTGGCTGTAATAACAGCAATATTTTGCCAAGCCATTAATTTTGAAGTTAATCCCTGTGTTTTTCCCTTAATATCCAAATCAAATTCTTTAGCAAGTTTCTTTGAGAAAGGATTTAATGGTTTGCCTTTTATTAGCCCTGCACTTTTTGCCTTGATATTTTTATTTTTGTTAATCTTATTAAAATAAGCAAGTGCGATTCTGCTTCTGAATCTGTTATACCTGCATACAAATAATATATTTATTTTATTTTTCATTTTTTATTCCCCAGTTGTTTATTTAATATATCAACTTTCTTTATTACACTTTGGATTATTCTTCTATTTCCTTTAGTATCGCTTCCTTCAGCCACATCCTTAATTTTCCATATTTGTATCTTATCCTTATACCATTTGTAGCTAAAGATTGCTCTTGGAATGTCATTTGCTATTACTATAACTAAATCCTGTTTTTTTAATAATTCCATGCTTGTGGCTCTTGGTTTTCCAAGAATATTCAGCCCGAATTCTTTTGCAATCCTTACCTGATTTTTATCTAAAGGAAGAAAGCCTTCTAATATTCCTGAACTTTCCGCTTTGATTTTCTTATTTTTATTTATCTTATTAAAATAAGCAAGTGCAACTCTGCTTCTGAATCTGTTGTGCTTGCATATGAATAATAATTTCATTTTATCCTCCTTTGTTTGAGGGCGGAAGGGGAGAATCGAACTCCCTTTTCATGGACCACAACCATGCGTCATAGCCATTAGACCACAACCGCCATACATTTAATTTAATTGAACAAGAATTAAAAAGGTTTCCACTAGGAATATCTCTTCTGATGATGCCGACAACTCCAAGTATTTGTCATGTTTCTACGAATAAAAAAGCATTTTTAAACTTAACTAACTTATTTAGAAGATGGTCTTATTTTTTAGAAAGCGTGAAGGGGTGTCTGCTATGACGGGAATGGCGAAGCTCTCTTTTGTAGTTTTGCTGACTGCATTTTCAATATCATTAATAAATACAATTTTTGCAGTTTACATAGATAGTTTTGTTCATAACGAATCAGCAGTCGGATTTATCTCTGCAATTCTGATAATGGTTGCTCTTTTATCCTATTTCATATTTATTCCGTTTATAGAAAAAAACAGCAAGACAAAAATATACGGCTTTTCCCTGCTAATGCTTGCCTTAACCTACCTCCTTTTTGCACTAAACAGAAAACTTTACATTTTTGTAGTTCTCGCAGGTATAGCAATAATATTTCACACCCTGAGAATAACCAGTTTTGGAATAATAATGAAGGAGAAATCTCCAAAGAAAAAACTTTCCAGAAACGAGGGGCTTGTCTATACTTTTATGAATATAGCATGGGTAATCGGCCCGCTGGTTGCAGGATGGATTTCTAATAAATATAATATACAGCTCGTATTTGCTCTTGCAGCAATTTTTCTTTTTCTGGCATTTATATTTTTCAGGCTTTCGAAGATAAATGTTTCCCACATAACTAAAAAATCAGACGGCAATTTAATTAAGAATTTTTTCGCTTTTTTCAGGGATAAAAAAAGAACTCTTGCTTATCTTCTCGGCGGGGGGCCAAGTTTGTGGTGGGCTTTTATTTATATATTTGTCCCTCTGCACATTATAAGAAGCGGTTTGCAAACCTTATGGGTGGGATATTTTCTGTTTGCAATTGCAGTCCCTTTAATTCTCAGTGAATACATTTTCGCAAGAATGGCAGGAAAAATAGGATTTAAGAAAACTTTCAAGATAGGATTTGCAATAGTTACTATAATCTCTTTCATTTGTTTTTTTATTGAGAATATATATCTTCTCCTTTCCTTATTAGTTCTCGCAAGTTTTGGGTTTGCAATGCTGGAACCGACGACAGTAACTTATTTTTTGGATACATTAAAAAAGAAAGATGAGAACAGGTTTTTTGGCCCTTACAACACAACTGCAGAGGTGTACTCACTCACAGGAAGAATTTCTGCTTCAGTTCTGCTTTTATTCCTTCCTTTCAAATATCTTTTCTTTCTTTTTGGGGGATTCATGTTCCTGCTTTTCTTATTATCCCATAGAATAAAGGACATAATTGAAGACAAAAGAAAATGAAAAAATACGAGCTCCTCGCGCCTGCAGGAGATTTTCCTATGCTGATTGCTGCTGTGAAAGCAGGTGCTGATGCAGTTTATTTCGGATTAAAGGAATTCTCCATGAGGCGAAACGCAGGAAATTTTAGAATTGGTGATTTAAAAAGAATAGAAAAAATCTGCAAATCAGGAAATGTAAGAAGATACCTCGCTCTTAACACTATAATTTATAATAATGAAATTCAGAAAATTGAAAAAATTCTGAAGAGAATAAAAAGCAAAATTAATGCTGTTATCTGCTGGGATTTATCTGTAATCCACCTTTGCAGAAAATATAAAATTCCTTTTCACATCTCCACGCAGGCCTCTGTTGCAAATATTGAAGCCGCGAAATTTTACAGGCAGTTAGGAGCAGAGAGAATTGTTCTGGCGAGAGAACTGAATTTGAAGCAGATAAAAAAGATTTCAAAAGTGATGGATGTGGAATGCTTTATTCACGGGGCAATGTGCATGGCTATCTCCGGAAGATGCTTAACAAGCCAGTTTTTATTTAACAAATCAGCAAACCGGGGGGAATGTATTCATCCGTGCAGGCGTTCTTATATTATTAAGGACAAGCAAGAAGGCTATGAGCTTGAAGTTCAGAATGATAAAATTCTGTCAGCAAAGGATTTATGCACTTTTCCATTCATTGAGAAACTGAAAAAAGCAGGAATTAAGGCTTTTAAAATAGAAGGAAGAAATCGTGATGCAAGATATGTTGATGTTGTGGTAAAAGCCTACAGAAAAGCTCTGGATAAAAAGCTTACAAAAAAAGAAATCAAAGCAGGAATTGAAGAGCTGAAAAAAGTTTACAACAAGGGTTTTTCCTCTGGATTTTATCTTGGACTTCCCACATCAGATGATTTTGCAGGAACAGAACACAGCGAAGCAACAGAGAAAAAGCATTTTGTCGGGAAGATAATAAATTATTTTTCAAAAATAGGAGTTGCCACAATCAAATTAGTTTCAGAATTAAAAGTGGGTGATGATATCATTATTATAGGAAAAACAACAGGCATAACACATTCAAAAGTGGAAAGAATTGAAATTAATAAAAAACCAGTTGATTCTGGAAATAAAGGAGATGAAGTCGGCTTAAAACTTCCAAAAGTCCGGAAAAATGATGAAGTTTATGTTCTTATTCTTTTTTAATAATCTCTAAGATTTACTTATTTAACAAAATCTATTTCATAACGCTCTTCTAATTCCCATTTTTAACTACCTAAAATAAACATTAAAAATAAAATAAAAAATTAAAATTCTTTTGTCGCTGTTGTAGAGCAAATTTGTTCTTCACCTAAATCACTTATGAAATAAACAGTCATCTCTACTTTATCGGCATTAATAACTCCTGGTGCTGCTAAAGTCAGAGTTTCAGTTGCGGTTTCCAAAGGAGAGAGTTCTTCTCCGAAATCAAGCACCTCGCTGTTTATCGTATCATTGAAAAAGACAATCTTAACACCACCAATTTCGTCTCCGGCTCCTGTTCTGCTTAGTGTTAGTGCATACTCTGTTCCGTCAGCAGTGGTATTTTCAAGTTTTGTTGCATGTATTTCTACATCTTTGCATTTTGCTCCGAGCCCAACCTGTTCAGCACTTCCCTGAAGGATATTTTTTACAACCATCCAGATAATTCCTATAGCTACTATAGCCAAGAGTATTATAATCAGGGTAGTCACAACATCAGACATAGCTTTTTTGTATTTTATCATGTCATCCTCCTTTCATTGCATAGATTATAATCTAATTACATAAACCGAATTTAAAAATGTTTTTATTTGCTGAAAGTATTAATAATCCTGAAAAAATCCTCGCTATCCATTACCTTGTCAACTTCTGTAAGTCCTCGCTGTTCAGCGAATTTTGCAAATGCCTCTGGCTTGTATCCTTTTTTTCTGAGTGCAAAAAGAGTCGGCAGCCTTATATCTTCCATTCCTTTGTACTCTCCTGATTCAATTGCAGCAACGATTTTTCTTTTGGATAAAGGCAAATCCTTAAATTTTATTCTGCCCATAAAAAAAGTCCAGGGAAATTTTTTTCCAAAAACATCAAAAATCATTTTCTGCCTTTTTGCATTATCCCTGTGGTCTTTTCCCCTGATAATGTGTGTCATTTTATACTCAATATCATCAACAGAAACAACCAAATTCATCAAAGGCCAGACACGGTATTTATTTCCCTGTCTTACATGCTTATACAGGGAGATTCTTGCCAGGGGGAAATCCCTCATTGCAGGATTTGGTTCCTGCATAGAAGATTTAAATCTCAAAACTGCTTCTCCTTCTTTAAATCCGTCAGAGCCCAGCATTTTTTCCCAGTCCTTAATATTCTCTTTTATGGATTTCTTCCTGCATGGGCAGTCTTTTTTATTTTCAGCCAATTTCTTAAATGCTTCCTGTTTACAGGTGCAGACATAAGCTTTATTTTTTTCGATTAAACTGACTGCATAGCTATAATACAAATCCATTCTGTCTGAAGAATTAATATATTCTGTAACATTTCCGAAAATCCAGTCACAATCCCGCTTAATATTTTTATATGCCTCTGAGAGAGTTTCTTCAGGATTAGTGTCATCAATAATTATCAAAAATTTACCCCCGTATTTTTTAACATATAATGAGGAAACCATATTTGAGATAATATGCCCGATATGCAGAGGACCAGAGGGAGCAGGCCTGAATCTCATAATAACTCCTTTTTTTGTAACATTAGGCAATTCCTCCAGCCCTTCCCTAACCTCCCTTTCAGAAACCAAACCTTTAATCTTTTTGTATTCTTTCTCCTGCTGAATTAAAGATAATTTATTCACCTCATTAACAATTTTATTGATTTCCCTTGCATATTTCTTCACTTCCTCTCTTTTCAGCCCTTCATTAAATAATGCAGAAATAACTGCTCCTGAATTTGCCTTTCCATTATAATGAATTGCATTTTTCAGGGCATAAGCACGTGCTTTTTTTTCAAGATTTTTCATAATATTGAACAGAATTGATTATTTATTAATTTAACTTAAATCTAAAAAATTATTCCTCTCTTCCAACACCTGTTTTCTTTTCCAGAACCTCGATTCTTTGCTGCAGGTGATAAATCTGGGTCGACATCTCTTCAAGTTTCTCGCTCATGTTTATCAGCCGTTTCATGAGCCTTCTTTTTTTGTCCTCGGGGCTTCCTGCAGGATAATCTTTTTCTAAGTTATTCTGGGAGTTTCCTCCTTCTTTCTCCTCTTCAAATTCCTCCTGTTCTCCCCTGTATCCCCCTGTCAGGTCAATAAATTTCTTCTTTCTGGAAAACAACCCCATAGTTTTTTCAAGCCCTCGTTCTTTATAAAGATTTATCTGGTAACTTGTTATTCACAAAAAACTAAAAGAGATCCATAATCAATTTCTGAATATCAGCAATCTTTCAACTATTATACCCTTCTTAAAAAATGTTATAGAAACATTTTTTAAACATATATTCTTTAATTTTGCATGGTTGCAACAATTCAGCAGATTATAGGAAAAATCAATCCTCTTCTTTATGCATCAAATGGAAAAGAATTGCTGAAGAAATACGGCTCTTCTGACAAAATTCCTGCCGAAGAAGTAACACCACAGGCAGTTCGATATTTTGTAAAAGGAAGCACAGTTAAAATAGAAAAAGGAGGAATGGAAGCATCACACACCCTCGCTTATGATTCCACTTCAGAAACTCTTGAACCGATTTATTTCTTTATTCTTGATTTGATGAATGACTTCGGGCTTGCTCCTGAGAAACTCATTGATAATTTTGCGTCGTCGCCTGGTTCAGGGCATTTTGCAGAACTCGGGCAGAGAGCCACAATTATGCAGCAGCAGGCTTCAAAATTAATGGGGGATGTAAACACTGTTCTCAGAAGTGTTCTTAACATAATTTATGATCTGAAAGAATTCAGAATCAGGCTGCAAGTTTATGATGACTTTAAATCAAAAGACAAGGACAAATCTCAGGGAGCAATGCTTTCCCTGAAACAATTATGGATGGATAAAGTTGACATAATAAAAGGAAATTCTTCAATAAAAGCCATGGCACTGACTCAGGCAGGATTCACAACGCTGATTGATGCATTTTTAGTGGCTAACGACGAAAAAGATATTGCGAAACTTGACCTGAATGACAGGGTGAAAAGAATTCTTCTTCCAAGAATCCATGAATTTAATCTCTGGCTTCAGCAGTCTGAACAGGAATTAAGAAAGAGATATGAACTTGAGAAAACCTATCTGAGAAGCCAGGTGAGCAGCCTCAAAATTTATTCAAGATGGGCAAAGCCCTATCTGAGGGTTGCTCAGGAATTAGAATCAAAAGTCGGAGGCAGAAATGCAGCTCTGGTAAAAATTTTTAATACACTTCTTCTTGAACTGAGTCTTCTCGGAAAAACAAAAATAGATGTCAGGAGTTCTGCGGCAGAAGGAAAATTGCCGAAAGAACTTGAGAAAATAAAAACAAAGAGAGATTATTATTCCTGCATTTTAGTGGATTTTGTATTCAGGGGAATCCCGCAAAGAATGGGGCAGCAGTCTCATTATACATTTGGAGGAAGAACAGAAGTAAGCTTCAGAGCCTATGCTCTCAATGATGATGAACTGAAAAAACTAAATGAAGAACTGGAAAAATCAGATATGAATGATATGCTCACACTAATTGAGGGGGCAACAACAGAAAGTCTGGAGCAGATGCAGGATGAAATTAATTTTTTTCTGGAAGAGAAAGAGGAAAAAGCAAGTGAATCTGCAAAAGATACCTCAAATCCTTTTCTAGCCCTTATTGGAAGATATGATAAAACAGAAAAAAAAGAACCTGAAAAATCAAAAGAAAAAAAATCAACAACTATTGAAAAAGACAGCTGGGTTGAGAAAACCCAGATACGCCCTTTTGCAGCACAAACAGCAGCCGAAAGTGCCTTTAATATTTTTGATGTTTACAAGAAAGCCCATGGCATGCCGAGTTACACTCCGGGTTATCCTTAAACTTTATATATTTCTTTAATCTGTTATTATCATGCCCAGAAAATCAAAAAAAGAAAAGTTAGAAAAAGTTGAACAGGAAGAAGAGTCTGAACTTGTAGAAGAGATTGAAGAGGCAGAAGAAGAGATTGATGATAACAGATTTGTCGAGTTTTTGCAGCCAATCAAAAGCAGGGCTCCTGTTTTAGAAAGAACTTTGTCCCATGAAGAACTGCCCAATCTGGAAATAGGGGTTGCAGAAGCCACTGGTTTTGGAAATGAGAAAAAAGAAGATGATGCTGAGGGCTTTAAATATCTCGCAGGAAAAAGTCAGGAAGAGCCGAAATATATTGACATGGGTGGTGAGCACATTATCGGAGGAATTGCACCTATGGATATTATAAGTTTAGGAAAAGGAAACCCTTTTGAAAAACAAAATGTGGCATTCAGGAATTCTGAATTAGGAATAAAAGAATCAGGGAACTTGGAAAAATATAGTTCTCCCGACAGATTTGACATTGAAAAAGCAGGAAAAGGAAATTTGTTTGAAAAAAGGGATATAAAATACAAGCCCTCGAGATAACGTTAAATTAATTTAGCCCCCAGAACAGAAATATTTAAGTAATATAAAAATAATACTTTTATATGGAAATAGGAGAATAATATGGGAAAAATAGTTAGCGATTTTTATAAGAAAGACATTGAATATAATAAATTTTTTCAAAAGAAGAAAAAAATATCCTTTGATACCAACGATAACTTTCTTGAAATCATGGATAAATTAGTAAAATTAACCCATAATAGCAGAACTGTTATTATCAACGCGCTTATTGGCTCAGGCATGTCTCCGTTTTTTAAGCTTATGGAAGATACCTGGAAGAAAAGTTTAAAAGAATATACAGGAAAAAATAGAGAGAAATTTAAGAAAAACATGAAAAAAATTATAGATGATTTAAGAAAACTAAAGAAAGAATATCATATTGAATAAGCATCTTTTAGTTAATTATATAAATAAAATTATTCTAGTTAAATTATGGAAAAGGGGGATTATACCATCAGCAATATTTATCAGGGAGGATATTCTTCTTTAAATCCTTCCTATGGGGATGTTTTTACAGGTTATCATGTTGAGGCAGGAAGCCTTGGGCTGACAACTGACCCGAGAACTGCAAATATCCTAAAAGATGCGTCGGCAAAATTAGCATCAGGAGTAAAGCAGATAGAACTAGCTTTGGTTTCTCCTGAAATTTTTGATTCAATTCCTAAGCAGCATCTGAAAGAAATCAACAGATTAGGCAAATTAACAGGGGTGGAAGTTTCAATTCACGGTCCTGTAATGGATTCCACAGGAATAACCCAGCACGGATTCAGTGAACTAAACAGAGAAGCTGAAGAAAGGAGAATTGCAGATGTTGTTATAAGAAGCCATGAAGTTGACCCAAGCGGAAATATTCCTGTAACTTTCCACTCTGCAGAAGGACTTCCCGGAACAGAGTGGGAAACTCTCGGCGAGAAAAGAAAACCAAGGCAGATAATTGCAGTAAACAGGGAATCAGGAAAAATGGTTCCTCTTGATACAGAAACAAAATATTATCCTGAAATGAAAAAATTAAAACCAGGAGCAGAGAAAGAATATGCCAAAATGGCGGAAAAATATAACAGAGGGGAGATTTCAAGAGAAGAAGCTATAAGAAGCGAAGAAAAATATTATGAGCAGATTCCTGTTGAAAAAGGCGAGATATATACTCCTGAAAAACAGCTGGAAGTTGCAAATGAAACAGAATGGGATAATGCTCTTTCCCAGTTATTCTTCAATAAAGAAAGAGCAGATGAGATTCTGCAGAAAAACGAAGTCCAGATTAGCCATGTATTAAAAGATTTGCAGGAAGGAAAAATCAGGGAAGAGGAAATAAACGCAGTTCCTGAATACAGGGAAGCAATGAATCATTACAAGGCAGCCCATAATTATCTTAATGATGTTCATAAAACAGTGAATAATCTTTTCAGCAGAGCATACAAATATGGAAATGATGAGCAGAAAAAACTCCTTGCAAATATTTCAGAGAATTTCAGGCAGGATTTGAAAAAGAGCGGGGGTACAGTGATGGGGGAATCACAGGCTATGCAGAATTTGCTGAACTCTATGCAGAGAACACAGGGGGTTGCTCCTGAAATGTTTGTTCCGATTGAAAAATTTGCAGTTGAACAGTCTTCAAAAACTTTCGGAAATGCAGCTTTTGAAGCTTTCAGGAAATTCGGAGCAAAAGCTCCTGTAATTTCAATAGAAAATCCTCCTGCAGGCTTTACCCTGAGCACAGGAGAAGACTTAAGAAAACTCGTCGAAGAATCAAGAAAGCAATTTGTGAAAAAGGCTGTTGAAAGCGGGAAAATTTCAGAATCAGAGGCAAAATCACAGGCAGAAAGATTAATCGGCGCAACCTGGGATGTCGGGCACATTAATATGCTCAGGAAATTTGGTGCCACAGAAAAAGAAATAATTCAGGAAACAGAAAAAATCGCCCCTTTTGTCAAGCACATTCATCTTTCAGATAATTTCGGTTTTGAACACACAGAACTTCCTATGGGCATGGGAAATGTTCCTCTGAAGGAAATGATGGAAAAAC
This sequence comes from Candidatus Woesearchaeota archaeon, assembly GCA_964473005.1. GTDB lineage: Archaea > Nanobdellota > Nanobdellia > Pacearchaeales > GW2011-AR1 > JAFCEV01. The sequence goes on from CAYYME010000004.1 coordinate 14,911, forward strand.
TTCCTGAAAAAGATGTGAAGAAGATAATTGAAGCAGGACAATGGTGGCAGCATATGCAGACTTCTCCGCTAAAAGAATCTTTTGAAGGACTTGGTTCTCCTATGTATGTGACAGGAACAGGGCCGTTCTGGAATCAGTCTTTAGGATTACAGCAGAATTATTTTACAGGATATGGGCAGATGCTTCCGCAGATGAATTATCAGACATGGGGTTCTGGATTTTCAATGGCTTCTTTGCCAGTAGAACTCGGCGGGCAGATTCCCGGCAGAGGCGGCAGGATGAGCGGAACACCGATGGAATAAAAAATGAATCCAATTAACAGGTTTATTTTAAATCTTTTAAAAGAAAATAAAAAGGAAGTAACAACAATTTTAGTTGTTGCCACAATCGGTTCTTTTTTATCAATTGTAATCCCTTATATTTACGGAAAACTTTTTGACTTGGCAATAATTCCAAATACTTCCCTGACACTTATTTTATCGCTGATATTTGTCTGGTTAATTGCAAGTTTAATCTCAAATTATACCTCAAATAAATCAGCTTATCTTGGGGAAATTCTAGGGGCAAAAATAAACTGGAGTGAGGAAGCAAAAGCATACGGACATTTTTTAACTCTCCCCATAGCTTTTCATAAAAATAAAAAAACAGGAGAAGTTCTGAATAAAATAGCCAGGGGTTCCTGGGATATAGAAAGATTAATCATAAGTCTCTCTGCCTTATTTCCGCAATTAATTGTATTAATATTTTCCCTGGTTGTTATTTTTTTAATCCAGTGGCAGCTTGCTTTAATTTTAGCATTCTGTTTTTTGGTTTATATTCTGGTTACAATAAAATATGCAAAAGCAGTTCTCAGTGCCCAGGAGAAATTTATACATGTAGCCAATAAACAATATGGCAAAGTCTATGATAAACTGCAGAATCCTTTTTTGGTAAAAAATTTTGGAATGGAAGAAGAGGAAAAAAGGCATATTCTGACTTTATTTGAGAAAATTCTGCCTACTGTAAGAAATTCCGCAAAAGAGTATAAAAGGGTGTCTCTTTATCAGGGGATTGTCTATAGCCTGAGTTTTATTATCATCTTAAGCTGTGCTATCTTCTTTCTGAGAATAGGGAGCATTAGTCAGGGAGAATTCATTATGTTTTTTGGTTATATTAATCTGGTGTTTAATCCGTTATACATAGTGACTGAGTTTTACAAATCTCACAAGAAAGCATCTGCCGCAATAAAAAGACTAATCAAATTTAAATCCATAATTCCAGAGGCAATGAAGCATGGGGACAAGATTTTAGCAAATCTCAGGGGAGAACTAAAATTTTCAAATGTGGAGTTTTGCTATATAAAGGACAAGCCCGTCCTGAAAGGAATTAATCTTAAAATAAAAGCAGGGGAAAGTGTGGCTCTTGTCGGACAGAGTGGCGTCGGAAAATCAACTCTCTCTGAATTAATTCTTGGATATTACAAGCCTTCCAGGGGAAATATCCTCCTGGATAATGTTAATCTTTCAGAATTAAACCTACAATGGCTAAGAAAAGAAATGGCAATTGTTCCTCAGGACTTAAGCATTCTGAATGAAACTCTTCTCAGGAATATAAAATATGCAAACCCAAAATCTCTTTTTGAAGAGGTTGTAAATGCCGCAAAGGCGGCAGGAGCACATAATTTTATAATGAAACTCCCAAAAAAATATGAAACTCTTGTGGGAGAAAGGGGAATAAAGCTTTCAATGGGGCAAAAACAGAGGATAGCACTAACAATGGCTTTCCTGAAAAATCCCAAGGTTTTGATTTTGGATGAACCAACCTCTGCACTAGATGCTGAATCAGAAAAAATTGTTCAGGAAGGGATAAAGAGATTAATTAAGGGCAGGACAACAATAATTATTGCCCATAGATTTTCAACAGTAAAAAATGCAGACAAAATTGTGGTTTTAGACCAGGGAAAAATTGTTGAAGTGGGAAAACATGAGGAGCTGATGAGAAAGAAAGGGAAATATTATCATCTGTACAGTCTGCAAATGGGATTGGAATAATCACTTTACTCCAGTAAATTTAAAAACTGCACAAACTATATAAAAATATAAAAGAGGATGATGGCAAAGAAAAAGGTTTCCGCAAAAGCTGAAAAAAAATTCAGGAAGAAAATTCCGCAGTCAGCAGAAAAAGATTTTCCAACCCTGAAACTGAAAAGGGAAACAGATATTGCTATGGATTTTGCAGTAAAGGCTTATAAAAAATTTGACAAAATTGTAAAGTCAATAATTCTTTTTGGCTCTATAGTAAAGCAGAACTCTGTAGCCGGTTCAGATATTGATATAATTATCGTCGTTGATGACGCTTCTATAAAATGGGATCAGGAGCTGATTGCATGGTACAGAGAAGAGCTGGACAAATTACTGAAGAGCAATCCTTACCAGAACGAACTTCATATTAACACAATAAAATTAAGCATATGGTGGGAGGATTTAATGCGGGGCGATCCTGTTATTCTCAATGTTCTGAGATACGGGGAAGCCATGATTGATTATGCAGGTTTCTTTAACCCGCTGAAGAGTCTGCTGATAAGCGGAAAAATAAAAGCAACTCCTGAAGCAATTTACAGCTGCCTTCAGAGAGCCCCTATGCACATAGCACGTAGCAAGATTTCTGAATTAAATTCTATTGAGGGGCTTTACTGGGCAATGGTTGATTCTGCACATGCTGCTCTTATTGCTGCACATGTACAGCCCCCGTCACCTGAACATATTCCTGCAGATTTGAAGGAGACTTTTGCCAATGCAGGAAAATTAAAAATGAAATATATTATATGGTTCAGGGATTTGCTGGTTCTTCATAAAAAGATTGCGCACGGAGAAAGCAGGGATTTGAAAGGGGTTGAAATTGATGAATGGCAGGAAAGAACCGAAGAATTTTTGAGTGTAATGGCTCAGTTAGTCAAGGATATTGTAAGTTAACAAGTTAATTTAAACGACTAAAGTATCTTTCTACTGATGCAAAAGTGATATTTTCAATATCGGGATTATATAATCTATTCTCATTACAAACCCTGTAGAGCATATCATTAACTTTATTATATATATCAAAGACCTTTTTAACAGGTATCTTATGTTCAACTGCCATATTCCTAACAGATTTTATGCGTTCCATATGACTAAGTATTTTATTTTCCATTTTATTTTAGTTAACGAATAATTTAAGATTATTCAAAGGGGGTAATAAATATTCTCTGAAATTCTTTTTTCAATAGATTTTCTTTTGAATATTTTCTTATGCAGTCATTTTTCCAGGAATCTTCTCCAAGATTTATTTTATGCAGTTCATCGAATGAAAACTCATTCTCCTGCAGAGCATAAGCAAGATATTCTGGATTTGGTAAGGCAATCTGACTGCATCCGCGAAGCAATCTTGGATAATAATTTTCCCTGACTTTTTTAATTATAAATTCCCCTAGCATCTCTTCAATTTTTTTATTTATCCCCTCCCTGGAATCACATAAAAAGATTATTTCTTTCTTATTTTTTCTCACATAATCCTCAACATTATCAAGGCTCAGATTAATGAATTCTTCAAAGAAAATCCTTTCAAATTCGTCTATTAAGGGCATAAAATCAGAAAGCCTTTAATTTATATAAAGATTTATATGATAAATCAGTTAGCACTTATTTTCCTAATTGTTCACGTCTTTTTAATTCCCTGATTTTTCCACTTCTTTGTTTATCAAAATATCTTCCTGTTAATCTGTATGCTGCTCTTTCCAAATGAGGGTCATACCATCTGAATTCTCTTTTATTTCTAAAATTTCTCGCATAAATTCTAAAATTAAGTATAAAGTAAGTTATAAATACCTCTGGCAAAGACTTTTTATTTTCTACTGCTATTTCACTTATTGTTTCAAGACGGCTGTTTGCCATGTTTTATTTTGCCAGCCTCTTTTTTAGATTTGGCTAAAATCTAAATCTTAAGTATTATTTACCATCAATTCTGGAATCATCTCTAGCTTCTTTTTCTTCTTTATCATACTTTTCTTGCAATTTCTCTGCAAATGGTATATATTTGTCTATTACCAATTTCTTAAATCCATAAACAATAACTGCAAGACGTGCTGTATCAAATAAAACTGCTCCTGCATTTTGCAAAGTATCTGTTAAATCCATTTTACTTAATTTTCTCCCTCTCCTTCTTTCTTAGGAGCATAAAGCATTTTAAAATTATTTTTTGTTACTTCATCTTCAACCCTATTTCTTAGTTGAGTTAATTTTCTTCCTTCAAGCATAGTGATTGTTGTTATAACTTTTTCATATTTCTCAACAGTCTTTTTTGCATCTTCAACATCTTTATCTGAACCCAAACCATATTCTTCTTTACCTTTAAGTATATGTTTTGCTTTCTCATTTTCCATTAAAATATCACCATATTTCTTATCCATAAAAGGTGCTAATTCTTCCTGAAATTGTGGTGTATTTTCAGCAACATATTTTTCAATATTCTTTCCATGGTAAGCTATAAAATCCTTGATAGTCTGATCAGCTTTATGGACAGAATATTCCCTTAGATAATTATTGATGGTTTTCCCAGCAACTTCCGGATCAGTTAGGATTCCTCTTGATACAGGTTCAGCTCCTATATCCTCCAGCATTAATTCCAGAGACTTTTTTGCAAGAGGCATTCCATTTTCGTCCCCTGTTTTAAGATAGCTCTGAGCAACCTGAGCTAATTCTAACTTATTCCAGTCATAGGATAAATTCAATTTTGGTGCTTCTTGATTTTCTGCCATTTTATCTCCTAAGAGGTATTTTAATCCTTCCACCTAATTTATTTGTAAAAGTATTCACTCTAGAAACGTTAAGATTAAAATTGTAACCGCACCCTATGGATATATCATCTATTTTTTTCTCAAGTTCTCTTTGGGGCTTTTCATAATCTTTTATATTTTTTCCCTTCATGCACCATTTATATTCGTCAGGACTATAATAACCCTTTTTATAAGTTCCATACTTCAATAAATCTTCTTTATATCGTCTCATTTTAAAATATTCCTCCCTGTTGTGTTTGAACTATCTGTTTTTTCCATTTTATTCAATTGTTATTTTATCGTTTTTTATTGTTCTTACAATATCTTTCACAGTATTTTCTTTATCAAGTGCAGTCTTAGATAAATTTTCTAATCTTTTTACTTCATCCTCGTTGCTAAACCATTTAGCTGTTCTATATGTCTTTATATCATGTTCGCAGTTTTCAACCCCTATGTTTGAAACCTTGTCTAATTTTTCTATTATATCTTGTTTACCAAGATTGTATCCTTGATTAAATCCTCTCTGCTTACCTGTAAAATAACTTACAGTAAGAACAGCAAGTCCAACACCTGTTCCAATCAAGTATTTTGTTATCTTTTTCATATTATTTCCCATAATATAAACTTTATAAATGTTTCTATTTTGTAGTCACTTAGTAATAATTACAAATTGGCCTTTCTCGGAAACTCGTAGTTGATTCTTGTCCTGCACGGAAGCTTTGCCTTGATCTGCTTTAGCACCTGCCTTGCAATCTGAATAGCTTTTTCATTCTGCACAGCAACAAAGAAAATTCTGCTTCCTGATTTCAGAAGTGCTGCTTTACCAGCAGATTTGCCGTATGACAACTGCATCCCTGTCTGCATTCTGTCTGCGCCTGCAGCTGTAAGCATTTTGTTCTCTCTCTGAATGTGATGGGGAAAAGGAATAACTTTAAACAAATACTGCCCCCCCAATTTTTCATCCAGTTTCTTGTTTATGAACTGCCTGCATGCCTCAAGTGCATTATGCCTCAGCTGGGCATTTTCGCCGGAAACCAGAGTCAGCTGATGGGGAAGTTTTCCCTGATTAAATAAATCCTCCTTCCCCATTGAAAATTTCACAATTTTCTGCGGAGGAATTGTCTTGACATAAGACTTGCTCTTTTTTTTGCTGATTCGTGTAAACGGAACAGCTTTTTTCTTTGAATATGATGCAGCTTTTCTTAACGATGCCATTCTGCTTCCTTATTTGAATGGCAATATTCAAACGAAATTTTAATTTCAGTTAATGATGCCATCTTAATCCTGAAGGGCTTTTGCTGTTAATTCTTTAGCCCTGCTGTATACCTCCTGAACATAGATTTCTTTATAATCCCCGCTCTTCACAAGCAATAACAGTTCCCCAGTAGTCAATCCTACAGATTTTTTCATATTGCCCACTCTTACATTATAAACATCTGCCTTGTTCAAATTATCTAAATCATTCTGGGACATTGGCTCTCCTTTTTCATCCAGATTATCTGAAAAATTCTCAACACGATAGACTATTGTTTTCATTTTATGCAACCCCCCTGTTTATTCTAAACAAGAAATTTCCTTTAATTTCTTTAGCCATTTTTTCAATATTTGATAATTCCTTAAGGAAAGACAATCCTTTGGTTGTTGCAAGATAAATTAATTTATCTCTTATTCTATCATCAATATTTCCAATAATAATTTTTGTTTTATAATTCTCTTTCATGAATTCTTTTCTGGATTCAATATCAAAACCAGGATATCCTTTAACAAGAAGTCCTTTTCCTCCGCTCCAAGAATAAGGACTCCCATAAATTTCCTGAATAAATCTCTCAACAAGATATTCATTTCCCAGATGCACATTTATCTTTTCCTTTCTCATTTTATCTCAACTCCGGTTGTAACTGCCTGCCCAGGCAGCCCTTTCTCAAAAATAGCCCTTACAACCCCTTTATTTCCGTGAACACCGGCAATCTTTCCTTTGATTATTTTTCCTGCCGGAGATTTCCATTCTGCATTTTTACCGACGAATTTTTCCGCATCTTTTCTGCTCTTTACTCCTTCTACTTCTATCAAAAAGTGCTTCTCATGAACAGTATGCCTTCCTCTCCGGAATTGTACAATTTTTCCTGTGGTCATTTTATCTTCCTATTATAATATTATCAAGAAAATTAGTTTTTAAAACTTTGTTAGTAAAGTGTTTAGATTGAACGAAATGATGTCTTTAAAATTTGCCACCTACTTCTTATTAATCAGTTCACACCGCTGATTATATTCTATCAAATCATTTATCAGAATTCCGGCGTTCTTTCTCACTTCATCAACCCTGTGAGAACTTAGTTTTCCTTTCTTTACTTCTGCCCTCGCACCTGCAATATTTTTCAGAATTCGCAGGGAGTTTGGCGCAAACTTCCCTTTTTTGACAAAATCTTTTTCAAATCCGCCTATCATCTGTTCCTGCGATTTTTTGCCGACAATAGTTTCCAGCAGCTCAAAAACATCCCTGTAAATCTGCAAAATTGTTTTTTCATTTGTCTTTTTCTCTATGTCTTTTCTTAATTCCTTAAGCCTTTTTAGGAAATCCTCTGTCTCTGCAAGGAAACTATCAATTTCCTTTCCTGAAATTTCTTTTATCTTCTCGTGTTCATAATCCCTCCATGTATTGACAACCTTTTCCAGAAAATCAATATATTTCTTCTCAATCATTTTTGTATCATAAAATTCTCTTTTAAAATCACGGACTAATTCTTTTTTTGCATTCGGAGGGGGATTCCCGTTAAGCATCAGTAAAGCCTGTGCAGGAGTTGTGACTCCCCAGAAAATATTTACAAAAATATCAGATAAAAGTGTTCTCTTGCTTCTTGGAATAACTCCGTCTCCCAGAGACATAAACATATCAATAGCTTCAGGAGATGGCTTCAGTTTTCCCATTTTCAAAAGCGCCTTCCACGGCATAAAAGTTCCTTTGTCGTATATCGGAATTCCGTCCCTGATAAAAGTAAACATAACAGGATTTGCATCCTTGACACTTTCCCAGAATTCAGTCAGAAGATAAATCTGCGGTTCAAGCTTGTTTTTGACTCCTGCAAGATGAGATGCCTCTCCGACATACTGGTAAATCATGCCCCTGAGCCTCTCCTTTAATTCCAGCCTTGACATTCTTTTAACATCTGTATCATTGATAATGACAAAAACATCCACATCAGAAGTTTTAACAGTCTCGCCTGTCACTAGACTTCCACCAAGAACATAACTAACAACATACTTGTCAAATTTCTGGACAACCAGTGATTTATGAATTTCCGCAACCCGCAAAGCCCCTAAAAATCCCTTGTCATAGAGGGGAAAAGATAATGCAATTGCTCCCACCAGTTCAAATTTGGAATCAAGGCAGATTTCCCATATATCTACAGGGGTTCTGACATGAAGCCAGATTTTCTGCTTGAGTTTTTCAATCTCTTTGATTACTTCCTGTTTTATCTTAGGAATTTCCTTGGATTTCTCCTCAGGAATGATTATCTGCAGATGAATAAATTTCTCTGTTTCCTTCGGGGCTTCCTCTTCCTCAATAAAAAACTTGGTAGCCTGCGGCGGAAGAATACTCACGCTTTGAACATAAGAGTATTTTTTAATTATAAAAGACTTTAATTTCTCCAGCTCTTTTTTTGTTTTTTCCATTTCTTTCTGAGCCTTGCCCATATCCTCGACAGCAGGCTTCTTCGGAGCATACTTAGTGTCAATCCCCATTTCAGGAATTTCCTGCTCCTGCAATTTGTCATCTGATTTCATAGTGAAAAAATAGGGAAGAGATTTATAAATGTTTCTTAAAAACAAAATTTTAAAAGCAGAAAATATTTAATATATTAATCAGGTCCATTAGTCCAACGGCTAAGACGGCTCGTTTACAGGTGTCTAAGTTGTAAAAGATAAAGATATTAAAAACCGAGCAAACCAAGGTTCAACTCCTTGATGGACCATATTAAATAAGAAAATAAAAAGGAGGGAAAATGAGAAGAGACATTAAAAGATGCATGTCTAAGAAAAACTCTGCAGGATGCTTTTATGGATTGGGATTTCTTGGTGCAGCTATTTATTATATATCTGCTGCCACAGGATTCTGGGCAGGAGTTTTAGGATTTTTAAAAGCACTCGTCTGGCCAGTGTTTTTAGTATATAAATTATTAGGGATATAATAATGAAAAAGAAAGTTAACTGGAAAGTTTTAGTATTTAGTTTTTTAATAGTTTTTGCTGTAGCATTTATAGGAAGTTTATTTACTTCTTCAAATACAGACACTGAATGGTATAACTCAATAAAACCAGAAATAACCCCTCCCAACTGGGTTTTTCCTGTTGTTTGGAATATCTTATTTATATTAATAGCAGTTGCATTATATTTTTCCTGGATAAACTCTAAAAATAAAAAAGACAAGAAAAAGATTATTGCTGTTTTTGGAATTAATTTTATTCTGAATATTTTCTGGAGTATTTTATATTTTGGATTAAAAAATCCTTTTGTTGCATTTATAGAAATATTTTTTCTCTGGGCTTCAATAATGTTTATGATATATGCCTCATACAGAATAAATAAATTAGCAGGATATCTGCTGATTCCATATTTGCTTTGGGTAAGCTTTGCAGTAATCTTGAATTATCTAACTGTTTTTTAATAATCTTTAAATAGATGATTTAATAATATCTTATGTGCGGTATTAGTTAAGTGGTAGAACAGGACGTTGCCAACGTTCAGACGGGAGTTCAATTCTCCCATACCGCATAAAAATTAAGTTATTATATAATAGTGAAGATATGCTGTAACCTAAAAATAACAACAGATAGAAAAGTTTATAAACTTCTTTTTCTGAAAAAAACATATGAAAAGTTTAGCTAGCAAAGTTGTTAACAGTGTAAAAAAAGTAATTCTGCCTGTAATAGTTACAGGAAGTCTGTTATATTCTGGATGTGCAACATCACATAACGCGCAAAAACCAAATTATCCTAAAGACCACAATTATGGCGCAACCATTCAGTCAGACACAATTCGTGTAAATGGTGCATTAGAAAGAAAAGTCACACACGGGAGTGGAAAATACTTCCAGAATATTCCTTTGACAGTAGAAGGGAAAAAAGCAAAAGAATTGACAATAGAAGATATGTTCGGAGAAGAGCTTGGTTTGGCTTCTTCCTATTTTAATACAGCAATGTTTGACTGGGATGCTTATTCCAAAAAACCCCTTAAACTAAGTGCTGATCAAGACAATACATTTTACTGGACACTTGCTAAAGACAAAGACGGAAACCAGATAACAATGGTGCCTTTGGAGATGACAGGAGATTTGGGAATATTTGCAGAAATACTTTGTAATCAACAGGCAGCAAAAGCAGATGGAATCACCGACAAAAATCCTAATTATATAAGAACAGAACACACACAAGATATTTTGTCTAAGCCATTACAGACAATAACTTTGAAAAGAATAATAAACGGAAAAGAAGTTGAGCATGACTTTTATTTCCCCCTTATAGCTTCAAAAAACAGAGATTCAACTGAAATGGAGCACTATTTAATTCCTGTTATTGAAGATTATACCAGACTCAGAGCACTTCCAGCAGAAGGGAATACCCGTAAAAGACAGCTTGCTATTATCTCACCATGGGTTTACAAGGCAGGTCTTGACAAGGAAAAAGAACTTGTTATTACAGAAACTGAAGGAAGCGCAACAGACGCTTTTGCTGAAGACATAAAACTTCCTGAAACAAAAACAGAAAAAATAGATTCAACAGCAGCGAAAGAGAACAACTGGTATGTAATGTTTGGGGTTAATGGAAGTAACAAATCCATAGCAGGACAGCTTGGGTTTCAATATGGTCCTGTTGCAGTTGTTGGAAGTGTTGGAAAAGGTTTTGACGAAACTATAATGGATGTTCAAACAGACCCATTAAGCCATGGAATATATACTCTTATGAATGAGGAAAATACAAATGTTACCAACACAGCTATTCGAGCAGAATTGCATCCTTTTCACAAAAGAAAAGTTTCTCCATATACAGGATTTGAAGTGAACAATTCTAATTATAGTGTGAGAAAACAAATAGACATAATGAAAGACATAGCGAACTCTGATGATGAGCAATTAAGTTCAAAGACAAGTTCAAGAATTGATTCTAAAGTTTCTTACAGCATTCCTGTTGGGGTGAATTTCAGAACTGGTGAAAGGTCTCAAATTGGTGCTGAGATAAACTATAATCTTACAACTGAAGATATAAGTGGAGGATTTAGATACACTCGTGAATTTTAAAATGACAAAAAAAACATTAAAAACCACAATAGGTGTAGCAATATTAAGTACTATGCTCACGGGTCTTGCAGGATATACTGTAGGATTTTTCTGTGGGAAATCCAGCGGAGAGTCCAGTGAAAGACAAAGAATAAAAAATGATGTTACAAAGATATTTAATATAGGTGATAAGAATAAAACTTTTAATAGTTTAAAAGAAGTTGGAACAAGAAAATATTTTTTGAGAGAAGGGAAGATTAATGGATATGTTACTTTTTACCCAGAGAGTACTTTAACAAACATTATTGATGGAACTTTCTCTGAAAATGGTTTGCGTTCAAGTGGATATATGATTGATGAAGAAAATGTTCCTGAATATGTTGATAAACAATTAAGGAAGAATGCAGAATGAAAACACTAAAACTTTTACCAATATTAATGCTTGCGGTTTTTTTAGTCAGCACTGTAAGTGCTTTTGGGGCTATATATGGTGAATGGGAAAACGGAGAGTCAAGCATAAGCATAACTGAAGGAGAAAGTGCTGACTTTGCAGTTGATATTTTCTCAATGGATGCTCCTATGACTATCAATATAAAGCTGTATGATTCTGACTCTAATTTAGTTTATGCTTTTGAAGATGATACTTCTATGAGTACTCCATGCACTGAAAACGGAGTTCCAATTTCAGGAACTGCTTGTTATGCAGGGGATTATACTACAGATTCAAATATTTATGGAACATCAGGAAATTATAATGTAATAATAACTTATTCTGATGATGAAGATTATCATACAAGCCTTACACTCTCCCTAACAGTAAACGCAATCACAGATACAACTGCACCTGTAATCACACTTTTGGGAGACAATCCAATAACATTGACTCTCGGAACAGATTACACTGAATATGGCGCAACTGCTCTTGACGATGTTGACGGAGACATAACAGGAAGCATTGTAATAACAAACCCTGTAAATGTTTATGTTTTAGGAACTTACACAGTAAGATATAATGTTCAGGACAGTGCAGGAAATTCAGCTGTTGAAGTTACAAGAACAGTTAATGTTATTAGTGGAGAAACACCAGACACAATTGCTCCTGTAATCACACTTTTGGGAGACAATCCTGCAAGTGTTGCTCTTGGAGACACATACACTGATGCTGGTGCAACTGCAGAGGATGATGTTGACGGAGACATAACAGCAAACATTGTTGTTACAGGGAGTGTTGATACTTCTATTGTAGGGATTTATAATCTTGCTTATAATGTTCAGGATGCAGCAGGAAACTCTGCAGATGAAGTTACAAGAATAGTTAATGTTTATAATCCTAGCGACACAACTGCACCAACAATAACAGTTATAACTCCTGAAGAAGATGAAGAATATGATGATTCTGAATTAACTTTCGAAGTTGAAATTAATGAAGTTGCAGAAGTTCAGTTTAGTCTTGATGAAAGCCACAGAGTTACAATGGATTATCAGGGAATGACAGGCGGAATTTTAACTTTCACTTATGATGTTGAAGTAGCAGACGGAGAACATGAAGTTACTTTCTATGCAACTGATGCTGCAGGAAATGAAGCAAGCAGGACAGTTGAATTCTCAGTTAATATTAAAGAAGGAAAAGATAATGATAAAGATGAAGTAGGCAAAACAACAACTATCGGAGAAGATTCTTTCAGTGAAGAAGCATACTTATCTCAATTCAAATCAAAGGGTGTAATCTACCTTGAAGATGAACCAACTTCAGAACATCTGAATTGGTGGCAAAAATTCATTGCTTGGTTGAAAAGAATTTTTGGTTTTGATTAAAATTTA
>CAYYME010000005.1:0-27779 GCA_964473005.1 Candidatus Woesearchaeota archaeon
TAACAGCACTCCTGATATTTAAAGCAGATACCATTTTTCTGCTCCTCAGCCACAGATGTCTTCTGTCTCCAAGCAATTCTTCATTCAAATCTTTTTGAATTGGAAATTCATTTGATAATCCAATAATATTTATTTTATCTGCAGATATTTCATAACCTGTGGGTGCACGCTTGTCTGCTCTTATTATTCCTTCAATTTCTAGAGAAGCTTCAATCTGTAATTTGTCAATTTCTTCCCATTGTTTTTTAAATTTCTCTTTTTTCAGAACACATTGAATTATATTTGAAGAATCTCTAAGAATAATAAACTTAAATTCATTGCTTCCTCTTTCTCTATAAATCCATCCGTGAACTGCTACTTTTCCTCTGCCTTTATTTATCGCCTCCTGAATTGACAGAAATTTCATGAAAAGATATAGAAAAAAGAGTTTAATAAATTATTGTTAAACTAGAAAAATATGTAATAGATTAAATCAAAAAACATACTCTCCAAGATAAAGCGGGAAAATCAAAATTGCCAAAAAAATATAGAAGATTATCTTTAATTTATCCCTAAATTTCATTTTTTAACTTCAAATGAATCTCTTTTAATTGCCTGTCTGAAATCTCTGAAGGTGCATCAAGCATTAAATCTTTCGCCTCTTTATTTTTTGGAAAAGCAATAACCTGCCTTATTGAATCCTCTCCTGCCATAATCTGAACAAGCCTGTCAAAACCAAAAGCAATTCCTCCGTGAGGTGGTGCACCAAATTGCAATGCAGTCAATAAAAAACTAAATTTCTTTTTTGCTTCTGCTTTAGAAATTTTTAGAATATCAAAAATTTTTTCCTGAATCTCAAAATCAGAAATCCTGATGCTTCCGCCCCCAATTTCAGAACCATTCAAAACACAATCATATGCAACAGCCTTGGATTTTTCATTAAAATCCAGTTTCCCCATCTTTCCTGCAACAGGCATTGTAAATGGATGATGTGTTGACTTGTATCTCTTTTCTTCTTTGCTGTATTCAAATAAAGGAAAATCAACAACCCAGCAAAAAGCAAACTCCTTAGAATTAGCCTTATCTTTTCTCAAATCAGGAGCATCTGTATTGTATTTTTTAACAGCTTCCTCATAAGTTATTCTTTTAAAAGGAATTTTAACATCGGCATTTAAAACCTTCTTAAAAACATATTTCAGCATCCTCTCCATCACATTTATCAAATCCTCCTGCTCAATAAAACTCATTTCAACATCAATCTGAGTAAATTCCGGCTGTCTGTCAGAACGTAAATCCTCATCTCTAAAACATCTCGCTATCTGAATATATTTATCAAAACCTGCAATTTGAGATAATTGCTTAAATAACTGCGGTGATTGTGGAAGAGCAAAGAACTTATTTGGATAAAGTCTAGAAGGAACAATATAATCCCTTGCACCTTCTGGTGTTGATTTTGCCAGAATTGGCGTCTCAATCTCCACAAATCCCTCATTATGGAAAAAATCTCTAACAGCCTTTAATGCTTCATTTCTCAAAATAATATTCCTCTGCATTTTTTCTGTTCTTAAATCCAGAAATCTGTACTTTAGTCTGATATCCTCAACATTATCTGCCTTCAAATCAAATGGCAGTTTTGGGCATAAATTGAAAATCTCCAGCTTATTCACTTCAACTTCAATTTTTCCAGAAATCATACCCGGATTTTCCAGTCCCTTTGGTCTTCTCTTAATTTTTCCGTTAACAGAAATGCAGGATTCCAGACTGATTTTCTTAAGATTTTCCAGTTTTTTGGGAGCAACTATCTGAACTTTCCCGTATCTGTCTCGCAAAAGAATAAAAGTCATTTCCTTAAAATGCCTGATAGAATCAACCCACCCGCAAAGTTTCACATTTTTTCCTGCAAGTTTCTCATTCACCTCTCCAAGATTATGCGTTCGCAACATAAATTAAATAGAGAAAAAGAATTTATTAATGTTATTATTTGATATGTTTTTTAATGACTTCCATTGCATCCCGTCCGCTGATTTTTCCCCTGAATTCTTTCATCACCAACCCCATATAGGCTTTCTCAGAAAGTCCGGGCTTCTCTTTTATCAGATTCCTTATTTTTTCTTCAACTACAGAAATATCTTCAGAAGAAGTTTCAAATTTCTCTCCTTTCACGATTTTTTCCATTAGAAGCTTGATATCTCCCTCTGAAATTTCTTTATTCCTGACTTTTTGCAGAAGGGAATCAAGATGAACATCCAAGATTTTTTCAACTTTCTCCAGACTTAGTTTATTTCTTGCTGCAATCTCTTTCGGATACATCAGTAAAACTTTTGCAATCAATATTGGTTTATTAATAATCTGCAGAAGCGCCTTGAATTCTTCAAATTTATTTTGCTTGAATAATAATCTAATCATATCTGAATTTAATCCCATTTTTTTCAAATCCTTTCCTATATCTTTTCTTAACTTTGGTAATTCTTTTTTTGCTTCATTAATCAACTCTCTGGAGATTCTCAGCAAAGGCAAATCTGTCTCAGGATACATTCTTGCAGCGCCAGGCATGGGACGAAGAAATTTTGTAATTCCGTCAGGCAGGGCATTTCTGACACTCTCCTCAACTTTTTTATTATCCTCAATCAAATCTAGCTGCCTTTTAATTTCTGAATTTATTGTTTGAATCATCATTGCAGGATTCTGAAAACCCTTTATTTCTGTTCTTGCTCCTCTTTTAACTGAAACATTAACATCCTGCCTGATAGTTCCAATTCCCCTCCGAACTTTGCAGCTTCTCAGAATTTCCCCTATATGCAATGCAACTTCCTTTGCCTGCTCAGGTGTTGTTATGTCTGGTGCAGTTGCAATTTCAACCAATGGAATTCCAAGTCTGTCTAATCTATAAATCGCTTCTCCATCCTTTTTTCCGACAATTCTTGCAGAATCTTCCTCAAGGCAGATGCTTTCTATTCTGACTCTTCCTGATTCTGTTTCAATATAACCATCTCGTGCAATCAGGACTGTTCTCTGGAATCCTGATGTATTGCTTCCGTCAATAACTGTCTTTCTCATAATCTGTGTTAAAGGAAAAATTTTTGCGTTAAGCAAAAGCGAAATCTGCAGAACGATTTTCAGAGCTTCTCTGTTTATTTCATGCGGAGGCTCTTCATCTAATTCAACCAGACAAGTTGTGTCATATCCCTGATAGATAAATTCTCTTTCCTGTTCTGCCTCGTGTCTTGCAGCAATATCCACCTCTCCGCTCTCGCCTGCTACAGCATGCAGTTTTCTTTTTATGATAAAATCCGGCTCTTCGCTCCTTAGAATACTTTTGCAGTTGCAGAATAATTTATGGGTATCCAGTTGCTGATGAATTTCCAAACCGCACTTCAATCCAACAGATTTATAATCAATTTCAGGCATAATTAAGAAAAAGAAGAGGATTATTTAAAATATTCTAATCTCTCAGATATCTTTCTAGACTTTCTTGCATCTTCATAATATTTACCGGATTAACATTATCAGGATTTACCCCTATAGATGTTGCCACATTATATAAAAAAACTAAATATTCTTGGGGGTAACTAATAAATTCTATTTCAGGAAGATATACCTGTCTTCCTTGAGGGTTTAATCCTCCTTTCTTTAATCTTATTGGGTTCAAAAGAGAATTATCTGCAGTTATAATTCTTTTTGTTTCTAATACTTTTGCTTTCTTTTTATTAACTAATTTAGTAAAACTTCTATTTCTCTTGTTACTTCTTGGTTTTTCTCCAATTCCCAAAATTTCATAATTGATTTTTCTTTCTAAAGAAACTCCTTTTTCCTTACTAAGATCATAAAGAGTTTTATAGAATTCATCATAACCCTTTGTAGCAGAAGAACCAGAGATTACCTCATCTATACAGACTATTGACATCTTTTTCCCTTGATAGTTTTTTTCTACAAAATTAGAATACCATTTATTTATTATCTCTTCTCTTTTGAGAAATCTGCTTGAATTAGGAGGATATTCTAAATTTTCTGAAGGAAAATGTCTGTTCATTATCGAGAGCACATCTACTAAAGGTACTGAACCTAAAATAGGGGCAAAAATATAATCGGGCTTTTTGCTACATAAGATATCTGACATTTTTTTCATAGCAGTCATAAATGATTCAAATTCATCTTCACTATATTGCTGTATCATAAAAAAATAACCCCCTTTTCCCTTATAAACTTTTCTATGTGTCCCCCCTATAAAGTAACAACTGTAGAATAATAAAATTGCTAAGATTTATAACTTTTAATTTCCAATTAAAAAAATGAAGAAAAAAAGAGGAAAAAAATCTAAAGAGAAAGTCTATAAAATTACCCACCCAAATATTCTTCCAACAACCCTGGGACAAAGGGCAGCAGATAAATTAACAAAATGGGCAGGTAGCTGGACATTTATAATCAGTTTCATATTTATTATGGTTCTTTGGATATTGGCAAATATATATGCTTGGATTAAAGCCTGGGATCCTTATCCATTTATTTTGTTAAATTTGCTTTTATCCTGTGTTGCAGCAATTCAGGCCCCAATAATTCTTATGTCTCAAAATAGAGCAAATCAAAAAGATAGACAAAGGGCAGAATATGATTATTCAGTAAACAGAAAAGCCGAGAAAGAAATTGAACAAGTTCATAAGCAACTTAATAGAATTGAAAAGAAAATGAATGAAAGAAAATAACAGCAAAACTAAACAATCCTTACAATTTCCCCGTCTTTATCCAGTTCAATAAAAGAATTTACCTCACCAAGAAGATATACTTCGCACTGATTATCTGGATTGTTATCTTCCTGGATTCTTGGAACATGAACTATATCAACAGCATAATCATTACAGACACCTAAGCATTGTGAATTAATTTCTTCTGTAAAAGCATCAAATAATTCCAGTGAGCAGTTTATTGCCTCTTGCTGCTCCAGAACATAATCAGGAGTTTCAGACGGATTTCCGTGCTTAATCCATACTCCGCGCGAATCTTTTATCCAGTCATCTTCGCTTCCGCCAATAACAAATCTTACAAAAAGCCATCCTGCTACCAAAATCAAAACAGCAATTAAAACCAGGTAAATTTTTTTCATTTTTCTGCTTTAAATCTATTAAAATAAAATTTTAACCTATAGGGAGATAAACTCATGAAAATACACAGTAAAAAACCAAGAGGATATTTAAATGCACCATAAACATTGGCTTTAATCTCCCTCCATAACCAAAATTTTGATTCATCTTTTAAATGGTATAATTCATGTTCTTTGATAAATTTTTTAACAATTTTAGGTAAATCATTTCTAATATAAACTACATTCCTCTTTACATTTGCTTCTCCAAAAGCAGGATATAATTTTTTCTTAGAAGCATATCTTATTTTAGGTTTCATTCCTCAAGTCTCTTATTTAATTCACCTGCAAAATTCTCCAGCATCTTTGCCTTAACTTTCTCCTTTGACTTTGCCCATTCCTTATGCCCTAAAACCCATCCCAATTTTATCAAAGCAGTTTCACTTAGCATATCTTCCAGATAAATAACACCAGTCTCAAGAATTTCCCTTCCGTTTGAATAAACCAGAGGGTCTAATCTTCCGTAAATTGTCTGGCTGGCTGCACAAACAACAACCCCCCTGCCAATAACTTCTTTTAATTTTCTCGTCCATCCTTTTCTTGCTCTCATAGTCGGAGCATGCCCAAGTCCAGACATCTCCAATATAATTCCTTTATATTTATTTTTTAAATAATAATTCAGAATATCAGGATTCTGCCCCGGATAAATTTTAACAAGAGCAACTTTCTCCTCAAATTTTACATCTGTCTTCACATTTATTTTATTTCTCATTTTGTGTTCTCTTAGAATTTCAATCCTTTCCGGATAGATTTTTGCTATGGGCTTTCCATTAATAATCCTAAAAGCATCTCTTCTTGAAGTATGAAGTTTTCTTACTTTAGTTCCGAGCATTGCATAGCAAAAATCATCATTCTGGGATGCGTGCCCAACCAGCATTACTTCTGCAATATCTGAAATAGCAGCAAGTGCAGAGCACTGCAAATTCAAATTCGCGTCTGAAGAAGCCCTGTCAATGCTTCTTTGGGAATATGTTAAAACAACAGGTTTGTTTAATTTTCCTAACATAAAACTTAAAGCAGCAGAAGTGTAATGCAAAAAATCTGTTCCGTGAGTAATGATAATTCCTTTTATGTTTGAATCATTCAGAAGTTTTGCCGCAATACGTGCAATTTTCTGCCAATCCCTAAAATCCATATCTTCAGAGGCCTTCATAAAAGGAACTTCAACTTTCAGCACATTTACTTTTTCAAAAAGTTCAGGATAAAATTTGAAAAGAGATTCAGGATTTGTCAGCCAGTCAACCCCTCCCTTTAAAGGATTCAGCCTCGCTGCAATAGTTCCTCCTGTAATAATCAGGGCGATATTCTGCTTTTCCCTGTCTTTCTTAATTTCAATTTCTTCTTTTTTTTCAATTCCCTTTTTCAGAACTTTTATCTCTGTAATATCTCTCTTGTTAAAACCAATATTATAACCAGAACCCAGCTTCAGCAAAACTATTCCCTTTTCAGATTTTGGAACCTCCAAAAGAATTCCCTCATAGATAGTTTTCATAAGATGAATTTCAACATAATCTCCTGGTTCTGCACTTGATTTCATAATAAAATAAGATGCAGAGAAGTTAAAAAACTATCTCAAAGCCAGCCAAAGTTCCCTCAAAACTCCGAGCACAAAAATCAGAATCAAAAATCCTATTATAAACCAGTTCACAGGAATTGAATACTCCGGCTTTCTGTTACCTTCTTTCTTCGCATGCTTAATCATCAGCAAAATTAAAGCAGCAATCAAGCCCCCTGAAATAACACCGCCTATTGAAAGCACTTTTGTAAAAGAAAAGAATTTAAAGAAACTGATTAATAAGAAAATTGCCAAAGGAATTACTGCTGTATAAAACCACGCTTTCTTTTTCTTTATTCTCTCATCAAACATAAAACTTTCTTCCAGGGCATTTCCTAATGAAAGCCACGAGTTGAACATGGTGAATATTCCCAGCACAACAAAGACACTTCCAAGAGCAAGGGTGGCTATTTCAGGAGTTTCTAATCCTTTAAATCCAACAACAACTAATGCAAATAAAATGTAAAAGAGGATGCAGACAGATGTTCCTGCAATCAAAGCTTTTTTCATTAATTTCTCATTGTTATGAAGGACAATTCCCACCTCAGGAATTGCATGAAAAGAAAGAAAAGCAAAAAAGATAACTCCAAAAGGAAGAAAAATATTCCCCATGTTAAAATAATAGAGATTAGCTGCATCAATTCTATTGAAGAACAGAATAAATATCAGAAGAAGCAAACTCAGAATTATTGAAACCCCTATTTTCTCAAATTTCTTCACAGATTTCATCCCTTTCCAAAGCAAAGCAGACATTCCTGCTCCGAAGAGTATTCCCATAAAAACAGTATAATTTGTATTTCCGAGAATCAGAAAACTCAAACTTTCTCCAATACCGAGCATATAAGCAACCATCGCTGAATAAATCCCAAACACAGTCGCAAACTCCATAAATCTTCTTCCTTTTTTTCCCAAATATCTCTGTGCATAACCTACAAGCTGATGCTCTCCTTTTGTTCTGAGAGAAATCTCACCAAGATAAAGATTAACAAACAAGATTATTATTCCTAAAAGAAGTATATAAGTCAAAGCAACAAAAAATCCTGCCTGGCTTGCAACATAGGGAATTCCCAAAACTCCTGCTCCTATGCAGGTTCCTATTAAAATTGAAATTGCAATAAAAAATTTCTTCTTTTCCTGCCCCATCTTTTGTTAATAGGCTCGGAGGGATTCGAACCCTCATCAGCCGGGTTTTTCAGCGATTATTCCTTCGCTCCGAAACCGGATATCCTGTCCGTTGGACGACGAGCCTTTTCGTGATTTTACTCAAAAATACCATGAAAAAAAGGTTTTTATATCTTATTTATTTTATAATCCTATGCCATTAAAAAAACACCACAAATGGATAATAGGGGGAGCAAGTTCAATAATCATTCTTTTTATGGTAGTTATCGGAATATTGCTAAACGGAGTTATGGTAAAGCAGAGTATTGATTATAAAAATTTAAACAATAAAATAAGTGAACTTCAGGCAGATACCCAAAACAAACTGAATGAATTAACAGAAAGTTTATTGCAGACAAAAACAACTCTGGAAGAAAGTCAGGAAGAGATTTCTCTTTTAAAGGCATCTGCCGGAGAAGATTTTTCAGGAATAATTGAAAATGCAATTAAAGGGGTTGTGACAATCAGAACAGAGGTTGCGCAGGGAACCGGATTTTTAATAACAGACAACGGATATATTGTAACAAATGCCCATGTTCTGGTTGGCGGGCAGAGCGTAACTGCAATAACTAATGAATTGGATATGATAAGCGCTGATTTTATAGGATATGACGGAACTTTAGACATAGCCTTGTTAAAAATTTCAGGAGATTATGAATCCCTTAAACTTGGCGATTCAGATAAAGTTCAGATAGGTGAAAAAGTAATTGCAATAGGAAATCCTCTTGGACTGCAATTCTCAGTATCACAGGGAATTATCTCCGGAGTTCACAGAGATGTAATTAACGGAATTCCTGCATATATCCAGACAGACGCTGCCCTTAATCCTGGAAATTCAGGAGGCCCATTGATTAATCAGGAAGGAAGAGTTATTGGAATAAACAATTTCAAAATAGGAAGCAGTGAAAGTCTGGGCTTTGCTCTTGAATCAAATTACATAAAATATGCAGTGAATGAAATTTCACAAAGCATTCTGAACCAGACATTGATTGAATAATTTTAAATTGGCTCCTTCAGGAAAATAGTCAAAAATAAGCAAATTAAATCCTTTTACGTCTACATAGATGACAAATTTAATATAAATGTAGACACACATATAATAGATACGGCTACATAGTGGGAAGATTTATAAAATAATGTAGACACCTAAAAGTATGGTATTTACAGAAATCAAAGAAAGAAACAAAAAAAAGTATTATTACCGGGTAAAATCTATAAGAAAAGGAGAAAAAGTAGATAAAAAAAGAATATATCTCGGAGCAAACTTATCTAAACAAGAATTAGAAAAAGCAGAAAAAGAAGCAGATAAAAAAATTCTCTCAGATAAAATCTCTATGAAAAAAACCAAAACAATTACTTTTGGTATAGATAAAGAAAAGGATTTTTCAGAATGGTTTACTCAGATAATCCAAAAAGCAGAACTTGCAGATATGAGATATAATGTAAAAGGATTTTTAGTTTTCCAGCCTTGGAGTGTATTAGCTATGGAAAAAATGTACAAATTCTTAGAACAAAAACTGCAGGAAAAAAACCATAACCCCCACTGGTTTCCAACACTAATTCCAGAAAAAAATTTCAAAATAGAGGGAGAACATGTAAAAGGATTTACACCGGAGGTATTTTGGGTAACTAGTGGAGGAAATATGAAATTTGAAGAAAAATTAGCATTAAGACCAACTTCTGAAACAGCTTTTTATCAGATGTTTAGTTTATGGATCAGAAGCTGGAAAGATTTACCATATAAAACATATCAAAGGGCAAATGTATTCAGATATGAAACAAAAGCCACCCGTCCTTTTTTAAGATCAAGAGAATTTCATTGGATAGAAACCCATTGTGCCCATAAAACATTAAAAGATGCAGAAGCACAAGTAAACGAAGATATGAAAACAACCGAAGAAGTTTTAGGAGATGTTTTTTTACTTCCTTTTATATTTTTTGAACGTCCGTCCTGGGATAAATTTCCAGGAGCATACAGGACTTTTGCGGCAGACGTGTTAAATCCAGATGGAAGATTAGTGCAACAACCCTCTACCCATATTTTAAATCAGGATTTTGCAGAAGGATTTAATGTGAAATTCAAAGATGAGGATGAAAAAGAAAAAGTCGCATGGATAACTTGTTACGGCCCTGCAATATCAAGAATATTCGCATCTGTAATTATAGTCCATGGAGATGGCAAAGGATTAAAATTTCCCTGGAAAATCGCCCCAAAACAGGTTGTGATAGTTCCCATCAATTTAGACAAACAATTAACTGAGAAAGCAGGAGAATTAAAAAAAATTTTAGAAAAAAACAATATTAGTGTAACAATAGATTTGGATGATGAAAAACGTCCCGGAGAAAAATTCTATTTCTGGGAAATGAAAGGAGTTCCTTTAAGGATAGAATTAGGAAAAAAAGAACTTCAGAATAAAGAATTAACAATATATAGAAGAGATACAGATGAAAAAAAGAAAATCAAGGAAAAAAAATTACTGAAATATGCAGAAAGAACATCACAAGAATATGATAAAAATCTAAAAAAACATGCAGATTCTTTATTCAAAAATAAAATTCAGGACATAGAAAAAAAAGAAGATTTAAAAGCTGTAATTGAAGAAGGGAAAATTGCAAGGGTTAATTTCTGCTCAATAGAAAAAGAAGGAGAGAAATGTGCAGAAATTGTTGAAAAAGAAATAAATGCAGAAGTTAGAGGAACTCTGGCAAACAAAAAAGAAAAGCCAACAGGAAAATGTGTAATCTGCGGAAAGCCTGCAAAAGAAGTTGTGTATGTGGGAAGAAGTTATTGATTTTCTGGAAAAAAACTGCATACTTAATTTTAAACAGAAACATCTAAGCAAGTTCTTCTCTTGCAAAATTTCCCTAATCATCCATTGTTATTGAATTAAGTTCATCTTCAAGTCTCAGTGTAACCTCCATTAACAAACTTAATTCCTGTTCCACCACCTGTTGTTCCATTGTCTCTCCTGTTTTCATTTTGAAAAACTCAATAAAACAAGAATCCTTTCGAGCCGAATAATAGAAGAAAACCCCAATCCAATTCAAGCCCAAAAAGATCCTTGAATTAAATTGAGATATTTTTAATAGTGTAGACTAAGAAAGATGTCCATCTCCCCTTCATCAGTCTTAGCCCTTCACTCATAAATTTTTTAAGAAAATCCTGTTTTTATAGTTTTCTATTCTGCCAGTTTCCTAAACTCCTGCTCAAATTTCTCCAGATATCTGGCATTTATCTGGACACCGACAGCATCTTCATGCCCTCCTCCTGTCGCCCCCTCGATATTTTCAATAACCTTGACAACTTTTGCCCTGATATTTTTCCCGCGGATTGAAAGGCGTGCTCTTCCTTCATTTATTCTTGCAACAACAATTATTTTTTCAGGATAAAGATATTGGAGATTATTGGCAATATCTGCACTCATGCCCATATCCCCCCCATAATGAAAAAAGAATATTTTTCCTGAGTCTGCCACTTCTCTTCTGGCTTTTTCTATTAATCTTCTGTATTTATCATGCAATTCATGAAATCTTCTATGCAAAGAATGTGTTTTTGGATTTTCTTCAAGAACATCATAAGGGTTTTTGGCTTTTATCAGAAATTTCAGCATATTTATCACATTTGTTGTTCTGTCCATTAAACCAAAACTGAACATTTTTGCAATCTCCCCTATTCCCGAACTATAATATATCTCAGAAGCATCTGTTGAATCTGTTGCAAATTCAGGGAATTTTTTTTGAAATTCAGGATAGAACCAAGGAACAAATTTGTCAGAGATACTTCCTATGACAGCAATCCACAAATCTTCTTTCCTTTCTGTTACCTGATAACAGAGTGCAGTCACAGGCTCGTCTTTTTTAGTTCTGTTAAATCTCGGATTGTAATAATGAATATATTCAGGAATTTCTTTCTTACTAATAACATGGTGGTCAATCCAAACCACAGGAAGATTAATTTTTCTTGCTTCCTCAAAAAATTCCTCTGAAACCTCTGGTTTGTCGAGGATAAAAATATAGTCTGGGTTTAATTCATTCACTTTTCTAAAATATTCTTTAGTTAATGCGGGGGTTGTTTTAACTGGAACCCCTTTCCCTCTCCCAAGATATCTCTGCAGTAAAAGGAAAGAGCAAAGCCCGTCATTATCATTATCAAAGAAAAACAAAGGGTTCTGGGCTTTATCCAGATGTTTTTTAATCTCTTTAACCTGTTTTTTTGTTAGCATAAAATAACCAGAGAGTTTTATTATATAAGGTTTTGGCTCGCTTCGCTCGCTTATTGATATACCATTGTTAATGAAGAACCATATTACAATTTTTTTGCTGCATTAAAAGTATTTTTCCCGGGGGACATAGCATTTAAATTCTCTTTCCTATGCTTATTTTTTCTTTTAAATTATAAATTTCTTCCTTGAAAAAAGACACGAGCCCCTCATTCTCCAGAACTTCCAGAAGTTCCTCGTCGCTTGCTAGCAGAATTTTATCCAATCTGCCGAAATGTGCTGTTAAAGATTCAACATTTTTCTCGAGGAGATTTGTTTTGCTCAGAATCCTCACCCCTCTTGGAGAAATTGGCTTGTCATGAAGTTCCTCAAACAGCATCCTTGAAATATTCAGGGGTTCAAGCAGAAAATCAAAATCCATCTTCTCAAGAATCTTTACTGCAAAAGAATAATTATTTCTAAAATAATCCTCCAGAATCATTCTCTCTTCTTTATCAACTCCCTTAATAAGCTCTTTAAGCCTCATATTAACTATCATCCCGTCTTTTCCAAGTTCAACCAGATATCTTTTGACAACATTTGAAATTCTTTTTATTATTTCCAGTCTCTGCAAAACACTTGAGACATCATTTATAGTAACCATCCTTTTCAGTTCTAAAAGATTTAAATCATCAAGGAAATCATTGAAGATTTCCCTCTGTTTCTCAAGAATCTGAAGAGTTTCTGCTGCACGCCTTAGAATTTCAGAACTCCTTTCTATTTCATGATGTATAATCCTTAACATAAAGAGAGATCTTGTTCCGCCTCTCAGAAACTGCAATCACGATTGTCTCAGCCTGCCTCGCAGTTCTTTCAGCAGCCTTGTGCCTTATCCCTGTCTCGTTTGTGGGGATATTATTGCTTGGAGAAAGGAGAGTATTTGCATAAAGAATTTTCTTTAAATCTTTTGAGAGTATTATGGCCCCGTCCATCTTGGCAAGTTCAACCATTCTCTGCGAACTGAATTTCGCATTTATTCTGAATCCTGTTTTTATAAGATTTGTAAGTTTGTCGCTGTCCACCACTATCAATGCCCCCATTCGCGCCCTGAGCAAATCATTGAGCCCTGTCCTTATGGCTGTTCCGGGAGCAAGCATTTTCAGAACACCAATAAAATTTCTCTCTTTTTCCTTGGGTTTATTTTTCTTTGAAATTTTCTTTTGCTTTAATTCGGCAGTTTCAGAATTCTCCTTTTCCATATCAAAAAAAGATTACCGGAATATATAAGTTTTTAGTCACCATTTAATAAAAGCACAAATTAAAGGAAGGGCTATTGTTGCATCACAAAAAACATCAACAAAATCAGCATCTTTTTTCATCTTCCCCCATGAAATTCCTTCTTTTAAAGGAGCCCCGGAGCTTCCACCCGGCTCTGCCCTGTCAGTTGTTATCTGAACACCATAATCTGCCCCTTTGGAGAATTGCAGAGCCTGCTGAATGAAATCCTTTGGAAGTCCACCACCAATATAAATCACCCCTGTCTTCTTCGCTGTCCATGAGATATCTATAATCTTATTTATATCTGAAAAAACATCTATGCATGTCTTGCCCTTTCCCTCTGCAGTTCTACCCCACATCATCAATCCAATTCCTGAATCAGCAATTCCAGGACAGAAAATCGGAATCTTCTTTTCATAGCATTTGGCTAAAATGCCTTTTCTACCCTGCTTTGAGATAATTTCCCCGAGCTTTAGTAAAAATTCGCTGATGTCAGAGCATTTTTTTAATTCCTCAAAATTCTCGCTGAAAAAATCCTCAAGTTTTTCATAAACAGAATTCTTCATAGAAACATTGTAAATTCTGTCAAGTCCCTGCTCATTCATCTTGCTGTCATCAGAGAACTCATCGCAGTGATAATGCTTTTCTCCGAGAGAAATTATCAAATCATGGGTAAGATTAGCACCTGTAGTAACAAAAACATCTGTGTTGTCCAGCAAATCCAAAATTATTTCTCTCATTCCTGCAGGCACCATTGCCCCTGCAATGCCGAGGAAAACTCTGCAATCTTTGTCCCAAAACATTTTTTTCATTATAAAACCTGCTTTGGAAATTTTTCTTGCCCCAAATCCCGCATTTCCCATGTTCTCAACAAGTTCAGACACTT
The DNA here is from genome assembly GCA_964473005.1 of Candidatus Woesearchaeota archaeon. Classification (GTDB taxonomy): domain Archaea; phylum Nanobdellota; class Nanobdellia; order Pacearchaeales; family GW2011-AR1; genus JAFCEV01. Next base: position 14,193 of record CAYYME010000005.1, read on the forward strand.
TCATTTCTTTGCTGATTTTTACATCTTTTATTTCTTTCATATTAAGTTGTGAAAACTAAATTTTAAAAAGGTATTTGTTTATATATTTGAATTAGCAAGAAGATAAATATATATTCGATAATCAAAATATTTTTAAATGGAAAGAGATGTTTAGAGATACAATGAATAAAGAACTTGAGATCTTTTTTGGGCTTGTTCTCTTAGTTGGAGCAATTTTTGTTGGGTGGCTGTCTTCTGCATATCACTGGACTTTATTTGGAAAAAGCCTTGACTTCTTTAACGCAGCGTGGATTTTGCTCAAAGGCGGAATTTTCTGGATAGTATTTTTTGTGGGACTGCTCTTGATAATCCTGGGAATCAGCGATTTGAAAGATTAATTGCCTGCCAAAAAGATAAGACTCCCCTCTATAATTCCAGCAATAATCAAAAGAGGCAGAACAATCAGAAAAAAGACTTTCAGTGATTTGAAGAGATACTCTTTAAATGTCTTGATTTTATCTTTATAGAAAATAAAAGTTCCAAGTTTCAGCCCTAATCCTAAAGAAATAAATATAGCAGGCAATTCAAAAATTCCATGGGGCAGCAGTCTCCACAATACCAGAAATCCTCCTTCCCCTACACTCAGAAAAGAAGCAAAACCTAAAATATATCCGTTTGCAATAGCTGATAAAACAGGAAAAATCCCGAGAACTGCTCCGAAAATCATTCCAAGAAAACTGCTCTGCAGATTATTAAAAAAGATAAATTTTATCAGTTCAATATGTGACATCCCTTCTGTTTTTTTCAGAAGTTCAGCAAAGAAATTAAGCAATTGCTCTGCAACAGATTCAGGAAGAGAAATAAAAAAACCTAAAAATGCAAACAGAAAGAAGACAATTATTACTGCATAAATGAAAAATCTGGAATCCTTTATATAATTCCAACTCTCCTTATATTCGCTTTTCAAATTCCCCTTCTTTTTCGTCATTTTATTCTTTGTTTTTTCTACCATTGTAGGTTCTTTTTTAAAGAACCCCATTTTTTGCCATCAGGAAAAATATCTCTTTATTATACTGGTTTTTTGTGGAAATTTATATTTTAAGTATAATCCATAAAGAATGCCTATTAAAAACCCACCAAGATGGGCACTATTACCTATAGGCAATCCAGCAAAAGCAGATAATACCCAGAAAACACCGAGGAAGAAAACCATTGCCCCCCACATTGGCATTGGAATTATAAAAAATGCAAGAACCTTCATTTTAGGAATTAGAATTGTTATTAATCCGGCCAAACCAAAAATAGCCCCTGAAGCACCTAAAGCAAAGATTTCAGGACTACCAAAAATCTTCACACCCAGTTCTGAATTACCAAAAAAAACAGATAACAAAATAAAAAATAGAGAGGCAAATAAACCTGCAATCAGATAAAAACAAAGATATCTTTTGTGCCCCAATATCTTCTCAACCAGTGAGCCAATAAAAGCCAAAGTCACCATATTCGCAAAAATATGCCAAAAGAAAACATGGGAAAACATACTGGTTAGAATTGTCCATAAATACTGCCCAGAAAGAAAGGCCATTGGTTGTAAAGCAAAATACTTTAAAACATCAGGATCAGGATTTATAGTTAAAAAAATCCTAATAACAAGCCAGGCAAGAACATTAATCAAAATTATCCATGTATTTACACTAAAATTACTTAAAAATTTTTTTTTCTTTTGCGGATAGAATTTATAGACATGAACCATTATCTCTTTTTCTTATTTTTAGTTTTTCTAAACCTCTTTTTAGATTTAGTCTTTCTGGCTGATTTTCTATGCTGTTTCTTTTTATTCTTCTTTTTAGCAGATTTCACATTTTTTAATTTCTTCTGCAGTTTCTCCCTGATAGCTTTTCTTTCCAGTCTCTTTTTCTTGGATTTCTTCTGCATTTTCTTCTCCTCTCTTCTGATTTCTTTTGCCCTTTCCTTATCTGTCCTGTCCTTCTCTTTTTTTATCTCATTTTCAACAAGCTGTAATTTTTCTTTCAGCCCCCCCCAGTTTTTTTTGAGCTCCTTCAATAGTTTAACATTATCTTTCAGAGTAAAGATGTTTCCGCATTCGCCGCACATAAAATCATGTAAAAGCGCATTTTCTTCGCTTAGTTCTATACCGCATTGCTCACAGACATAAAATCTCTTTGTCTCCCTGCTCTTAATCTGATAATTTACCTGCTCTATCTTTTTCATTAATTCGCTTCTCAAAAATTCCAGAGATTTCATAACCTCAATTTTCCAGAAATAAGTAAACCATCCTTTTCTCTTGTCCTTTTTTCTTATCGAAGAAATCAGTCCAAAATCTGAAATTTTGTAGAGAATGTTCCTTGTCTGATTAATTGTGATGCCGAGTTTCTTTGCAATCAGAAACTCATTCATATAATTCTGATTATCAAGCAAATCTATAATATCCTCTGCCTGCTTGCCAACAACAATAGATACCACCTCTTTCAGAAATTTTTTAAGCATCAGATATTAAAAAATTATTCAAATAAATACCTTTCGGTTTAATTCATAAAAAAAAGAAAGTTTTTAAACTTGTATTGTGTTTTATATATATCAAAAAGTATATTTAGAATTATATGGGATTATTCAAAAAAAAGAAAAAGAGAGAAGAGGAGAGAATTGAGAAACTTCCTGATTTGCCTGAATTACCAAAACTCCCTGAATTTCCTAAGATGAGGGGGGAGTTTGAAGAAGAACCGCTGAAGGTTCCGCATCCTTTGCCGTCATTTCCAAATAATTCTTTCGGAGAGAAATTTTCTCAAAATACTATAAAAGAAGCAGTTGCTGGGAAAAAAGAAGGTGAGGGGGTTTTTGATGCAGATGATTTTGCGTCAGAAGATGAAATGCAAATGATGCAGAAACCTCGGAGATTAGCGCTGAGTAGGGAGGTTCCAAAAGAATTCCAGGAAGCTGCAGGAAGAGTAAGAAAAGCTGAGCCAGTATTCATAAGACTGGACAAATTTGAAGAGAGTATGAATATTTTTGAAAGAGCAAAAAGACAGATTTCAGAAATAGAAAAAATTCTGAGAGATATAAAAAAAATTAAAGAAGAAGAGGAAAGGGAACTCATGTTCTGGGAGAAAGAATTGCAGGAAATAAAAAGCCAGATAGAAAAAATAGATTCAGAGATTTTTTCCAAAATAGAATAAAAATTAAAAATTTGCATAATGAAAGAAAATTTGATTCATGTAAAACTTGAATACGAAGAAGCATTAGAGGCAAAAAAAGATATTCTTTCTTCAGAGATGGGCATTCTGAAAATCTCAAAAATAATGAAGAAATATCACCTGCTCAGGACAAGTGAATTCAGAAACAAAATGAAATTTCTCAAAAAAATAACAGAACTAAAAAGCAGCATCAGCGGGTTGCAACAGATTCTTCCGAAGATAAAAATTCCAAAAATACTGGAAAAAGAAAAGGAGTCTGAAACAGACGGGGAAATCGGTGAAGAAAAATATGATAAATATGAAGGTGATTTAGAGGCTCAGCTCAGAAAAATTCAGGAGAAACTGAAGGAAATTGGATAAATTTTAAAACTTGTTTCTCGTTAAAATTATATGGACAGAAAAGAGCTTATAAAAAATTATCTTGATTTTTTCAAATCAAAAAACCATAAAGAAATACCCAATGCTTCTTTAATTCCCAAAGAAGACCCCAGTGTTCTGTTCACAACAGCAGGCATGCATCCTCTTGCGCCATATCTGCTCGGGCAAAAACATCCCCTGGGAAGAAGATTATGCAATGTCCAGAGGTGCATCAGAACAACAGATATTGATGAAGTGGGGGATAACTGCCATCATACTTTCTTTGAAATGCTCGGGAACTGGAGTCTTGGAGATTATTGGAAAAAAGATGCATTACAGTATAGTTTTGATTTTCTGACAAAAATTTTGAAGATTCCCAAGGAAAGATTAGCTGTTTCAGTTTTCTCTGGAGACAAAAATGCAAAAAAAGATGAAGAATCAGCAAAAATTTGGAATTCTCTTGGAATAAAAAAAATAAAATTTTTTGGAAAAAAAGATAATTGGTGGGGGCCTGCAGGAGAAACAGGCCCATGCGGTCCAGATACAGAAATATTTGTCAATGAAATTGAAATTTGGAATGATGTCTTTATGGAATATGAAAAAACAAAAGAAGGAAAATATAAACCGCTCAAACAGAAAAATGTCGACACAGGAATGGGTGTGGAAAGGGTTCTTGCTGTGCTGAATAAAAAAGAAGACAATTACGAAACCCATGTTTTCAAGCCAGTTATAGAAAAGATAGAAATGCTCTCTCTTCACAAATATAATGAAAGTGAAGAAATAAAAAGAAGCATAAGAATAATTGCAGACCACATAAGAGCCGCAATATTTCTAATCAACGATGGAATAACCCCTGGAAATTCTGAACAGGGATATGTCCTGAGAAAATTAATCAGAAGGTCTATAAGATACGGACGATTTCTTGGAATAGAAAGATTTGTTTCACAGGTTGCAGAGCCGTTTTTCCTTATCTACAAAGATTATAAATTTGATGAGAATAAAATTGTTATAGAACTGGGAACAGAAGAGGAAAGATTTTTGAAAACCCTTCAGCAGGGATTGGTTGTTTTTGAAAAAATTTCAATGAATAAAAGAATTTCCGGAGAAGAGGCTTTTCTATTGTATCAGAGTTTTGGATTTCCAATTGAGATTACAAGGGATCTCTGTCGTGAAAAGAAAATAAAATTAGATGAAAAAGATTTTGAAAAAGAAGTTCAAAAGCATCAAAAACTTTCAAGAACTGCCAGTGCAGGAAAATTCAAATCAGGACTTGCAGACAGCTCAAAAGAAACAACAAAACTGCACACTGCTGCACATTTACTATTGCAAGCATTAAAGATTATATTAAAAGATAACTCTATAATTCAAAAAGGTTCAAATATAACTGCTGAAAGATTAAGATTAGATTTTTCTTTTACAAGAAAACTTACAGAAGAAGAAATAAAAAAAGTAGAAGATTTGGTAAATTCTCAGATTCAAAACTCATGTGAAGTAATAAGAGAAGAAATGTCTTTAGAACAAGCAAGAAAAAAAGGTGCTTGTGGAATCTTTGATAAAAAATATGGAAATAGGGTTTCAGTTTATTCTATAGGAAATTTTTCTAAGGAAATCTGCACAGGCCCTCATGTAAAAAACACTTGCGAGTTAGGAAAATTCAAAATAACAAAAGAAGAATCCTCCTCTTCCGGAGTGAGACGTATCAAAGCAATATTAAGATAATCTTACACATAATATTCCCCATCCAGCCCATATTTCTTTTTAAGCTTCTTTAACTGGAGATACCTGAACAGGCTGATTTTTCCTTTTTTCTCAATTATCTCGTTTATTCTTACAAGTTTTTTTGCATCTTTATATTCATAAACCTCCCCTAAAGATTCTCCGTCAGAGATTACCAATATCTCCGGCTCAGAGGACAATTTGATCTCGCCTACATATTCGTTTTGGCTGTTGGTGATTATTGAAGAGCCGGTAGTTTCAATAAAGCAATAGCCTGTCTCATTCAGACTATGTTTCACAGGACATTTTATTCCTACAGATTCATGATTTTCAGCCTGATGATAAAATAGCACAACCCCATACCCCAATTCTTTCAGGAGAAATGCCAGTAATTCAGATTTCTCGCCGCAGATACCTTCATTATCATAAAGAACCTCATAAGGATATCTGGAATAACTTATGTTATGGTCCTTATAAAGAAATGTTGTTTTATTTGATTCTCCGAAAGGGATATTCTGCACTATGCTTATTGCTATTCTTGCCTGCCCATCTCTGTTTTTCTCCAGATTTTGAATCTCCACAACCAACGGCAGAAGAAATTCTTTCTGTGTCACTTCACCAATCTTCTTCAGTTTAAAATCCAAACGAGAGGGTGTTTCATTGTCATGGTAAATTATTGATTTGGGAAGTGCAGAAACATAGTTATTCATGCCCTCATAAACACTAAAATTTATCTCTCTTGTTTCCCCATCCAGAATATATTTTAAAGTTATCTCTTTTGGATTTGTGTGATAAGATGAGACGCAGGAATCTCCCTCTACCCATGCATAATTAGGGCACCCACAGATACTTGCATTTTCAATTAAAACATCCTCAGAGCAATAATAAGGCTGAACAACAGAGCAATTTCCTTCCAAAGTTCCGTCCCCGCAGATTTTTTGTTTTGAAAAAAGCCCTGCACTGATGAAAACTGTTGAAAATAGAATTAAGAAAATTAAAGTAAAAGTTTTATTCATTTTACTTTAAGCACCCCATCCAATAATTCCGGAAATTCTTCTGTTCCCATATCTTCCAATGTAAAATGTCCATGATTCTTTAATTCAATTAGTTTTCCTCTGATAGCATTATGATAAATTTTAACACTTTTCTTCCCATCTTCTTCTTCATCATTTGAAGTAAACATAATTATTTCATCGACCCTGTTTCTAATTCCATTATCAATCTCATAATTATAAAATTGTTTTTTAATCTCATTGTTTTCATCCGGAATTTTCCAGGGCGCAACAAGAATAAGCCTCTTTACTTTTTTCTTTGTTTCTCCAAGCCACCTAACTAAAAAAGCACATCCACAGCTATGCCCTATTAAAACGCTATTCTCATCAAATTTTAATTTATTAAATTCCTTTTTCCATTTTTTATAATCTGGCGCCCAGGGCTCGGGCATTAAAGGAACAAAAGTTTCTATATTTCTCTCAGTTAATTTTTGTTTAATCCAAGGTATCCAATGTTTATCATAAGTTCTTGTTTTAGGATTCATTGCTTTTTCAGCATTAGAAGGGCAACCATGAACTATTACAACTTTCATTCTAAATAAATTGCAGGTCTTCCTGCTCTTGCTTTTTTAGACATATTCGCAGGATCATATTTATTTTTATCATTAACTAAAAAAACAGAGATATTTTTTCTTATCTTCTCTTTGACTAATCTCTCGTCGTAAATGCTTATCTCATTTGGAAGAACATAAACAAATATTTTCTCTTTTCCTTTGACTAATTTAAGAAGTTGGTGAATATCCAGCGCCAATTTCTCAATTGCCAAATCCTGCTTTTCAAAAAATTCATCAATTTTGGTTTCATCTGCCTCAGGCCATTTTTCAAGGCTGATGAATTTTTTATTTCCAAGTTTGCTCCAAAGTTCTTCAGTTATATGGGGGCAAAAAGGATGCAGCAGTTTCAGGAATTTTCCAAGAACATCTTTTGAAATTTCTTGGGGAAGACAGTCAAATAATTCCCGTATCTTAATTATAGCAAGATTATATTTAAAATTCTCAATCTGATTTGTAGCTTCTTCTATTGTCTTGTTTAGCTTGCTCTCTGTTTTTGCATCAGATTTCCTGATAATTTTCAGTGAATTAAAATAGTCATATACTCTTTTCAGGAATTTATGGCTTCCAATCAGAACTTTCTCATCCCAGTTAGTATCTGAATCAGGAGAAGCAAAACTCATAAGAGCTAATCTTAAAGAATCAGACGAATATTTTTTAATAACATCAACTGGATCAACAATATTTCCCTTTGACTTGGACATCTTCTCTCCGTCGGCAGCATGAACAATCCCTTGAGTAAAATACTTTAAAGCCGGCTCATCAAATCCTAAAAGTCCTAAATCTCTGAGAAACTTTGTATAAAATCGAATATAAATCAAATGCATGGTGATATGCTCCGGCCCTCCAATATACTGATTTATTGGACACCAGTAATTCACCTTTTTGGAATCAAAAATTTCCTTGTTATTTTTAGAATCACAATATCTTAAAAAATACCACGAGGAATTTACAAAAGTATCCATAGTATCTGTCTCTCTTCGTGCCATGCCCTTACATTTCGGACACCTTGTCTTCACCCATTCCTCATTTGTAACAAGAGGATTTCCTTTTCCAAATCTGACTTTTCTTGGAAGTTTCACAGGCAAATCTTTTTCATTAACAGGAACAATTCCGCACTTATCACAATAAACAACAGGAATTGGTGCCCCCCAATATCTCTGACGGGAAATCAGCCAGTCCTTTAATTTGTACTGAATAACTTTTTTTCCTAACTTTTTCTTTAAAAGAAAGTTTGTAATTTCATTCTTCGCACTTTCATTATCTAATCTATCAAACTGCCCTGAATTGATAAGATTTCCTTTTTCAGTATAAGCAGAAGCCATTTTTTCCGGCTTTTCAATTTCAATTCCAATAGGGTCAATCACAACTTTAATAGGAATTTTATATTTCTTTGCAAATTCAAAATCTCTCTGGTCATGTGCAGGAACCCCCATAACCATTCCAGAACCATAATCAGCGACGACAAAATTTCCTGCATAAACCGGAATTTTTTCTTTTGTCATTGGATTAATAGCATAACTTCCTGTAAAAACACCTTCTTTTTCCATATCGACCATATCTTTTTCTGAAGTTGATTTTAATTTTTTCAGAAAATCAGTAACGGATTTTTTCTGCTCACTAGTTACCAGCTCCATCAATTTAGGATGCTGTGCACTAATAACCATGAATGTAACACCGTATATAGTATCGGGACGCGTTGTGAATATGGGCCATTTTTTTCCGTTAATCTCAAAATCAATTTCAGTTCCATAACTTTTTCCAATCCAGTTTCTCTGAAGTCTCTTGGCTCTCTCTGACCAATCAAGTTTATTCAAACCTTCAAAAAGCTCATCGGCATAATTTGTAATTTTAAAGAACCATTGCTCTAAATGTTTAATCTCTACTTTAGTATCTTCATGTCTCCAACAACATCCATTAATAACTTGCTCATTTGCAAGAACAGTTTTACATTTTGGACACCAATTCACAGGAGCCTTCTTCCTATAAGCCAAACCTTTCTCAAACATCTTCAAAAAAATCCACTGATCCCCTTTATAATATTCGGGCTTTGAAGTATTAATCAATCTGCTCCAATCATAACTCAATCCAAGCATCTCTTGCTGTTTCATAAAATTTGCAGTAGATTTTCTAGTATAATCTTCTGGATGAGTCTTATCTTTTATTGCAGCATTTTCTGCAGGAAGTCCTAAAGCATCATAACCCATTGGATATAGAACATTAAACCCCTGCATTCTTTTAAACCGCGCATAAATATCTCCTAAAGAAAATACAAAGGCATGCCCCATATGCAAACCAGTTCCAGAAGGATATGGAAACATATCAAGAACATAAAATTTCTTTTTCTTTTTATCTTCCTTAACCTGGAAAATTTTCTTTTCTTCCCATTTCTTCTGCCACTTTTTTTCTATTGTTTTGAAATTATAATTCATAAACAACTAACTATTCAGGAACTTTTAAATATTGTCTTCTGTTTGTACAGATATGGAGAAAATTCAGGCGCATATAACAGGGGAAATTGTATCCAGTAATAGCTCTGAAGCGCACATGCTGTTCAAAAAAAGTTCTTTCGGAGAGAAAGTAGGGGAAAAAATTCATTATTCCCTTCCTGAAACTATTTTTCTCGTTGAAAAAGAAAAACTTGAGATTTTCTCAGGAAAGAAAAAAATAACACCCAAAGAATTGATGGATAAATTCAGGCGAGTTGACAAAAGAATTCAGATAAAATATCCTGTATTCAGGGATTTGAGAGAAAAGGGTTATGTTGTAAAAACTGCCCTTAAGTTCGGCGCAGATTTTCGGGTTTATGAAAAAGGCTCAAAGCCAGGAGAAAAGCACGCAAAGTGGGTTGTTTTTGCAGACCATGAATCCAAAAAGTTAACCTGGCATGAATTTGCAGCAAGAAACAGGGTTGCCCATTCAACAAAGAAAAATCTGCTGCTGGCAATTGTCGACGAAGAAAATAGCATTACTTATTATGAAGTCAGCTGGCTGAAACCATAAGAATATTTATAATCCTTGGAAGTGTATTCTGATTATGCCTATGCAAAATGCCGCAGAAATAAAAGAGAAGATTCTTTTAATTATAAGAAGAAGAGGGCCCAGCCTGCCAGTACATATTGCAAGTGAGATAAACACAAGCATTCTTTTTGCATCTGCGTTTCTCTCCGAGCTTTTATCAGAAAAGAAAATCAGAATAAGCCATATGAAAGTCGGAAGCTCTCCGTTGTATTATCTTGCAGGACAGGAATATTCCCTTGACAGATTTTCACAGCATTTGAAAAGCAGGGAAAAAGACGCTTATTTTTCATTAAAAGAAAAAAAATTTCTGGAGGATGCAAAACAGGAACCCGCTATTAAAGTTGCATTAAGAGCAATTAATGATTTTGCAAAGCCTTTCAAAAGAGGAGAGCAGATTATCTGGAGATACCATGCTGTTCCTGAATCAGAATTTCATATTAAAAAAGAAGAAATAAAACCAATAGAAGAGCACAAATACGTTGAACCAAAACCAAACGTTTTTGATAAAGAGGAAAGGGGAATCGGCGAGAAAATTATTAAAGATATAAAGACAGAAGAAATAAAGGTTCTTCCAGTGCAAAAGGATAGCGAGATTCCAAAAGAGAGGGGCAGGGAACTGCATATCTTTGATAAAAAGCCTGCGAGAAAAAGTGCTGCAAAAAAGCCACTTAAGAAGAAAATTCTTTCTCAAAAAAAGAATGAAAATTTTTTCAATAAAGTGAGGGAATTTCTGGCAAAAAAATCAATTGAAATCATTGATATAGAAAGTTTCGGCAAGAATGAAATAACATTAAAAGTAAAAGAAGAGGGCAGGGAAAAAATATTAATTGCATATAATAAAAAGAGAATAACAGAAATGGATATTCTGATAGCATACAGAAAAGCATCAGAACTGAATCTTCCTTACACCATTCTGTGCCTGGGGGAAACCCCTAAAAAACTGGACAGATTCATCGAGGCTATAAAAAGGCTTTCAAAAATTGACAAATTAGATGAATAAAAAATTCCCCCTAATGAAAACTTTTAAAAAGCAGAGAATAGAAAATTAAGTATGGGAAAAATAAAATCAAAATTAATGAGAAGATCTGCATATGCATTCGCAGACGAAGGCGTGGAATTCAGCAAAAATTTTGAAATAAATAAAAAGACATTAAAGGATACTATGCCAAGCAAGAAGATGAGAAATCGTATGGCAGGGCTTATGGTCAGCATGAAAAAAATAAGGGAAAAATCCAGGAATTTGCTGAATGTGATTGCTTCGCCTAAATAGAAAAAAACTCCTTCACCTCAAAACTTTTAAATTCTCTATTTCTAATAGTTTTGACTGCATAGTTCAGTGGCAGAACGCCAGTCTCATGAGCTGGAGGTCCTGGGTTCAACTCCCAGTGCAGTCATAATTTTTACAGAAACAGAGGAGACATTTTAGCATTCTTTAATAAGAAGATTATCCAATAAAAAGCCCACTTTTATTATCTCCTTTCTTTCTCGGAAGAATATGAAAATGAACATGCTTCACTACCTGCCCTGCTACTTCCCCGTTATTTAAAACAACATTAAATCCCCTGCATTTATACTTAGCTGTTAGTATTTTCACAACTTCTTGCAAAGCTCCGATATATTTAGAAGAAAAATCCTTATTCAATTTTGTTAAATCATCAAAATGTTTTTTGGGGATAACAAGAGAATGCCCTTCTCCGACAGGATGAATATCTAAAATAGCCATAAAGTCTTCATTCTCCCAGATTTTTTCAGCGGGAATTTCGCCATTGGCTATCCTACAGAATATGCAGTTATTCTTCATGAAGAAAATAAGAAGAAGTTTCTTTAAAGATTTTTCGTATTAACTTCTTCAAAATTATCTAAAATTAAAAAATAAAATAAAAAATAAAATTATTAGTTATCTTCTTTTTTTCTTCTTTTTCTTTACAGCTTTCTTTCTTTTTTTAGGCATTTCATTCACCTCAGTTTTAGTTGATTATATTAGGAATTAATTCTTTAAAAATTCTTCGGTGAAAAAATCTCTGGGATTCATTTTTCCCGACGGGAAAATTATCTTATTAATTTTCCTGCTTTTTCAAACTTTATTTTCTTATTTATTAAACTTCTCAGAATGTTTTTTAATTCGAATATTCTGACACGGATTTGCTTTGTTGTATCTCTTTCCCTGATTGTAACCTCTTTATTTCTCAGACTTTCTTCATCAATTGTTATACAAAAAGGGGTTCCTATCTCATCATTTCTTGCATATCTTCTTCCAATGCTTCCTGATTTATCATAAACAACATGCCATTCTTCATTCAAATCTCTCATAATTTGTAGGGAGATTTTTTCAAAATTTTTTCTTTTAACCAGGGGAAAAACCGCTGCTTTTACAGGGGCAATGTTTCCCGAAAATTTAAACATGCTTCCTTCGTCATTAACACCATAAAAAATATCCAGCAAAGCCCAGATATTCCTGTCAACACCAAAACTTAATTCCAAAACATGGGGTAAAATCTTTTTATTATCAAAAAAAATCTCTAAATTCTGCCCTGAGACTTTTGAATGTCCTGCTAAATCATGATCTGTTCTATAATGAATGCCCCCAACCTCCTTAAACCCCCCGAGAGTATCTAAATTAACTTCAACATCAAAATGTATTTTATTGTAAAAAGCCCTTTCATCTTCTCCTAATTCTCTTAATCTGAATTTCTCAGCAGGAATTCTTATCACATTTAAATAAAACTGCTGGACTTTAGCCATATGATAAGCATAAAATTTGGGAATGCCCAGTTTATCCCTTATTTCTTTAACTCTAATTTCATTTACTTCCTCTTCTTTGAATTTTTTAATTCTTAGTTTATATTCTTCAACTTTTTTCCATTTTTCATTTTCAATAAAATCAATTTTCTCAGAATCAAAAAAAATCTGCAATTCTGCCTGTGAAAATTCCCTTAGCCTGAAAAACATCTGTCTGGGAGAAATCTCATTTCTGTAAGCTTTGTCTATGATAGCTAATCCAAGGGGCAATTTGCTTCTTGTTGCCTGAAATTCTTCTTTAAATGCCAAATAAGCCCCCTGTGCTGTTTCCGGGCTAAGATAGCCTTTTTCTTCACTAAACCCGATATTAACCGGGAACATCATATTAAATTGCTTTATTCCACCCAATTCCCCCTTACACTCAGGGCATTTTAAATTATTCTCGTTAATGGTTTCCTGCATTTTCTTTACATCCATTCCTTCGCTATATAAATTTTTATCTTCCAAGAACTGGTCTGCTCTGAATCTAAAATGACATTTTTTACATTCAGTCATTGGATCATTAAAATTCTCAATATGCCCTGATGCTTTGAAAACAGGTTCTGGCAAAATGTTATTGCTCTGAATTTCATAAAAATTATCATTTAATCCAAGAAAATAGTTTCTCCATAAATTTTCCCAATTGGTTTTTAATAATTTTCCAAGGTGCCCATAAGTAAAAAATCCTGCTTTTCCCCCATAAATATTTGCTGTCTGAAAAAAGAAACCTCTTCTGTTAGCAATACCTGTTATTTCATCAATCTTGCTTCCAAGTTTTATTTCTGTTTTCACACTTTCTTTTTTTTCTTCTGTCTTTTTTGATTTAATTTCTTTCTCTTTCAGAAAATCTTTCATTTTCTTTTCAGCATCTTTTTTTGTTTTCCCTAAATAACCCAGACAAATGGATTTTACTTTTCCGCCCAC
>CAYYME010000006.1:0-24142 GCA_964473005.1 Candidatus Woesearchaeota archaeon
TATTTTGTTTTGGACATTGGATTAATTAAAAAATGGAATATTTAAGGGTTTTGGGTTGCGGGGAGATGAAAAGCGCTCGATAAGAATAAATATTTCAGTATAATAATCTTTTTTAATTGTTGCCTCCTTCGTTTTTTTATGCCTAATTCAACCAAAAAAGAAATTTTGCAGAGAGAAATAGATTGGATAAAATTTTCTATGGAAACAGATAAACATGCTCATGCAGGAGAATATAACGCTCTTTTGCAAAATGTTGCTATAAAATTAGTGCTTTTTATAGGTGTTTTAGCTTCAGTAAATTTATTGGTTGTAACTTATCTACATTTTCTTGATGGAATTCATTTTGTTTTATTAAATATTTGTTTAATTTTACTTTTTTTTATTCATATTCGAGATTATGAGCAAAGAACAAAAGATAAACCAGGGGGGATAAATAATATTGAAAAGGAATTTAAAATGAAAAAATGTTTAATTAGAAAGAGATACAATAATCTTGGTGCTGATTTAGATAAAATACAGAAAGAATTTAGGGAATGTCCTTTTAATTAAACTTCATCCAAATCTCCTTATCTTCTTTTTGCCGAACTTCTTCGCTAATTTCATCATCTGCTTTTGCGAAAGCCCCTGCGACATGTCGCCATCTATTCCGCCCTTTACCATTTCCTGAAGCATGTCATACTGCTTGAGCAGGGAACGGACATCACTGCCTGCAACACCAGAGCCCTTTGCAATCCTTGTGATTCTTGATGTCTGCTTTTTCAGCAGTTCAGGATTTTCTTTTTCTTCAGGAGTCATGGATTTCAGAATATGCTCCCATTTTGCAATTTTTTCCTGCTGGTTTTCAAGCATGTTTTCAGGAATCTTTGCACTTCCTAATCCGGGAATCATACTTTTTATTTTTTCAAATCCACCCATAGAACCCATGGCTTTTACCTGCTCAATAACATCTTCAAGAGTCAGCTTTCCTTCTTCTAATTTTTCCTGAATCTTTTTTTGTTTTCCTTCATCTGTAGCAGAGCGTATTTTTTCCAAAAGCGCCTGTAAGTCGCCCATGCCCAGAAGTCTTGATAAGAATGTTTTTGGATTGAATTCTTCAATATCATTAATTTTTTCCCCGTTTGTTATGAAATAGACAGGGGCTTTTGTTTCTGCGCATGCTGTGAGTGCTCCTCCTCCTTTTGCAGTTGAATCCATTCTTGTGATTATGACTCCTGAAATTTTTACAGCTTCCTGAAATTCTTTTGCCTGTTTTTTTGCTGCCTGTCCGATATCAGCAGGCATGACTAAAATTGATTCTGTTGGAAAAATTACTTTGCTAAGCTCTTTGATTTCTTTAATAAGTTCTTTGTCAAGAGTGTGCCTTCCTGCAGTGTCAATAAGAATCAAATCATATTCTTTTAGTTGTTTTTCAAATTTTTTCCAGGTTTTAAGAGCATTTTTTTCCTCGAAATCAACAAAATAATTTAATTTATTTTTTTCTGCAAGCTGCTTCAGCTGTTCTTTTGCAGCAGGACGATGAACATCAAGTCCGACAAGTGCAACCTTGTTTCCGCGTTTTGCAAAATAATTTCCAATTTTTGCAATTGTGGTTGTCTTTCCTGCTCCATATAATCCTAAAAATAAAATTCTGTTTTGTTTTTTGTGGAGTTTCAGAGGTTTGTATTTTCCAAGAATATTTGAAAGTTCATCGTGCAGAAGTTTAATCATGTGCTCTTTTTTTTCAATTCCTTTTACTCTTTCATCCAGAGCCTCTTTCTTTATTCTGTCGCTTAGCTCCTTGACAAGAACCACACTTACATCTGCTTCAATCAGGGCTCTCTGCAGTTCTTTCACTATTGAATCTACCAGTCCTTTGTCGAGAAAAATTGCATTTGTGATTCTGTTTGTTGCTTTTCTTATTACTTCTCCTAATCTTTCTAACATGATTTAAGAAGTGAATTATAGGTTAATAAATTTTGGGTTTAGTAAGAATTAAGTTTATTTTATTTCATATCCTAAGTATATAATATTATACTTTTGAGAATTGAACTCAAAACTTACAGATGAATGAACAGATGCACGATAATCCACATTTTTTGCTTTATCAGGAATATTAAAGACTATTGGGTTATGATATAAATTAAGACAACAAATTTCTATTGTATTATCTCTTTTATTTTCACTGATTTTAATCTGGTTTTCATGTTCACTAAGATTCATAAACTTTCTTTTAGAGTTTGGAAATTTATAATTAAAAAGAGGGTCAATTATTTTCTTAATCTCTTCTTTTCTATCAGCTTCTGCTTCAATTAGTATCCAATTTAAACTTCTCATACGCCTTTGAGACAATCTTTTATTTATAATCATTTATTCTCTCTAGAATATATATTTCGCAAGAATTATAAGACAGAAATTCCTTATTCCTCTCATGAAAAAGAGGAAAAACCATCAGTTCAGAAATGTAAAACTTCTTGGGGGCTCGAGTTTTTTTAATGATGTCGGAAGCGAGATGGTGGCTCCGATTTTGCCGTTTTATATTACCTCTCTTGGTGGAGGAGGTGTTGCTGTTGGTTTATTGAGCGGACTGAGAGAGGGTTTCTCGAGTTTGTTTACTTTTTTCGGAGGCTGGCTTTCAGACAAGTGGGGGAAAAGAAATCCCATAATTTTCTTTGGATATCTGTTTTCTGTAATCTTTAAATTTTTAATGGGTGTTGCAGGTTCTTGGCAGCAGCTAACTGCAGTAATTTCTCTGGAAAGATTTGGGAAACTGAGAGATGCTCCGCGGGATGCAGTTATTTCCCTTTCAACAAAAAAACGCGGAAAAGGATTTGCAATTCACAGAATGATAGAAAGTTTCGGGGCATTGCTCGGAGTTTTGCTGGTGCTGTTTTTATTTTGGAAATTTAACATTGGCTTTAAGCCCATCATTTTCATTGCTGCGGGCATCTCTGCGCTTGCACTGATTCCATTACTTTTTGTAAAGGAGCAGAAGAATAGAGGGAAATCCAAAGACAGCATATTTGCAGGAATCAAAAAACTAAGCAGAAAGTTAAAATATTTTGTTTTTGTTGCCTCTGTTTTCAGCCTTGGTAACTTTGGATTGTATATGTTCCTGCTTTTGAGGGCAAAGGAAATTACAGGAAGCGTTGTTGTGCCTCTTGCCCTTTATGCAGTGTTTAATATAATTTATGCTTCTTTTGCAATTCCTTTCGGAAACCTGTCAGATAAAATAGGAAGAAAAAAAGTTCTTCTTATGGGTTATGCTTTGTTTTTATTAGTTACACTTGGATTTATCTTTTTTGCAAATGTCTGGTTCTTGCTTGTTTTGTTTGCTCTTTACGGCTTGGTTTATGCAATTATAGAATCAAACCAGAGGGCGATGATTTCTGATTTATCACCGGATAGAAGAGGGGGGACTGCTTATGGATTTTATTATGTTTCAATAGGATTAGTAAGTATTCTTGGAGGTGTTATAGCAGGATTTTTGTGGAATGTGGGTTCTAGTGTAATGTTTGGATATCTTTCTGTTGTTGCAGTTGTTTCAATTATATTTCTGAAATTACTGAAGGAGCATTAAAAACTAAATCACCTTTCTAAAAATTTAGTTAAATCCCCTGTATAGAATTTGTCCATAACTGTCCAAGTGTCATCTATTCCTGAGAACAATGTTGTTATTCCATTATTATTGATGATTCCTGTAGTATAAACTACATTAGACGTATACCCCTTTTCTGGCAGAATATCCTGATAATCCTCTCTTTTCAATAATACTCCTGAAGTTTTGCAGTCCTTCCAAGGGTTTTTTTTATCCAGACTTATTAGTTTTGTATCATATCTCTTTCCATTTTTTGTTTCTGTTATTTCATGATATGGCCCCATCCACCTTCCATTTAATTTTATTAATGAACTTCCTGTTCCTGCTACCTCTCCTTTTTTAGGAATTGTTAATCTGTGCGGAAGCCCCCAACAAGCTAAGTCAGGGGAATAAGACACCCAAATTCCTGGTTTGCTGTAATCTGAATGGGCATCAGGTCTTATAAGTGCAGTATATACCTTATCACCTATTTTAATAATTTCGGTTTCATAAGGGCTTGGAATTTTTTCAGGGAATATTGCAACATCTTTTCCTATAAATACTGCTCTTGGTGTATTCCCTTTTACCACACTTTCAAATTCTTTAAAATTTTTTGTTATTAAAATCTCTGTTAAAATTCCTGATCTATGCGGACAGACATAGGTAATTGCATATCTTCCGTCTATCATGCTTGTTATTCTTACATCTTCTATTCCGAATCTTTCATCTTCCCATAATGGATACAAGCAAGGTTCTTGTCTTCTTTCTATTACATTCCCTTGCTTATCAAGTCTCATCAATCGTGGGAGAGATATGTGTTTTAATCTTTTATGTGGATTATTTTTTAATCTTACAGATTCTTCAAATTCTTCTAAAATTTCTTGTTTAGAAGGTTTGTCAAAATCCATTTTAAATTTTGAATAATTATATTGATTGGGAATATCAAAAAAAGGCAGCCAAAAAGGATGATTATAACTGGGGGATTCAGCAACTCTTACCATTAATATAGTCTCCAGCCCTTTTTCTGTTTTAATTTGCGCCACGCCGGGATTAAATGCTCCTATTACTTTACATTCTTTTGATAAGGGAATATAATCTTCAGGGCTTGCTATTATTCTTCTTTCAAAAGGTTTTGGAGGTTTTAACATTTTAACTTAGAATTCTTTTTATGATAGGAATCAGAATTCTCTTCATCCATTATAAAAAATTGGTTTTTTGATTTTTAAAGATTATTGTTGTGGAAATTTATTCATCCAGCCCCAAATCTTTTATGAATTTTTGTTTGTCAAAAACAATTATCCTGTTATATTCCTGCCCTGTGCCAAGGTAGAGAATCGGCTTTTTTGTTACATATCCGACACTGAGTGCAGTTCCGCCTTTTTCATCTATGTCTGCCTTTGTCAGAACAATTCCGTCTATTCCTATTGCCCAGTCAAAGCTCCTTGCCTGTTCTATTGCATCATTTCCTGTGATAGACTCTCCAACAAAAATCTTCAAGTCAGGTTTGCATACTTTCACAATCTTTTCCATTTCTTTCAGAAGATTTTTTGCAGTGTGCATTCTTCCTGCAGTGTCAATAAGAACACAATTTATAAAATTCTTTTTTGCATATTGTATTGCATCAAAACAGACTGCTGCCGGATCTGCTCCATAACCCTGTGAAATTACCTTGATTCCGAGTTTGTCCCCGTGCTTTCTCAGCTGTTCAATTGAAGCTGCCCTGAAAGTGTCTGCTGCTGCAAAGACACATGAGAATTTATTCTCCTTAAGAAAACGTGCAATTTTTGCAATTGTGGTTGTTTTTCCAGAGCCGTTTATTCCGCAGAACAATATCACATACGGCTCTTTTGCCTGTTCTGCCACTTTCTCCTTCACTTTTTCAACAACATCAAAGGGAGATATGAGAATCTCTTCTATAATTTCCTTAAAGCAATCTTTTATTACCTCTTCAATTTCTTTTTTTAGAAATTCTTTTCCGACTATTCTGAGTTTTAGTTCTGAAATTATCTTCTCAGCAACTTCAACTGCAACATTATTTTCCAGCAAAAGCATTTCAAGCTCTTCAGAATAAATTTCAAACTCTTTTTCAGAGATTTTCACCTTGCCTATTTTGGTGGTGATTTTTTTGAAGAAACCCTCTTTTTTTATCTTTTCAGCATCAAGGGCATATTCCTGCTCTTTAATCTCAGATTTCTTTGGAATTTCAACATAATCCTCTTTTGCTGTCTTCTTTGAAATCTTGCTTGTCCAGGATTTTAGTTTTTCTTTTAATTTATGGAACATGTCTTTAGAAATAAATAATTAGTTATTAAGGTTTTGGTTTCTAGAGGTTTTTATGGAAGGTGTCTCTATCTTTGTAGATATAATAAAGTTCTTTATTATACACAAACTTAATAACTCCTTTTTCCTGCCCAATCACTACTTTAGAGGCTTTTTCTGGAAGAGAGATAATCACTATGGGATTTTCTTCTTCAGGATAGATTACTAACCCTCCATTTTGGGCATAACGAGCAATTAAATTTCCACCCATATTAGATAGTTCTATCTGAAAATTTTCCATATCTCCTAATTTTTCTTTTACTTCCTGAGCTTTGCTTAAACTTCCATAGAAGATTAATTTATCTAAGTTTATCATAATTTTCTTATTTTATTTTGATTTATAATTATTTCTCTCATCAAAGATATACTTTTCATTGTTTATTTTAATTTTATCCCTCTTTAGCCAACATAAATTTTTATAAAGAAACGCTGTTATATTATCTTATGAAAGAAGAGGGGTTCGTAAAATGAAGGGAATACTGGTAATTATTGATGGGGCGGGGGATTTGCCCTGTAACCAGTTTGACGGGAAAACACCCTTGGAAGCTGCAGAAACCCCTAATCTGGATTTTTTTGCTTCGAGAGGAGAAATGGGCTATATGTATCCTGTAAAGCCAGGCTTTATTCCTGAATCAGATGAAGCAATTGTTTCTATTTTTGGAAATGATTTAATTTCAAGCACAAGAGGGCAGCTGGAAGCAAGAGGAACTGATTTAAAACTAATAAGAGGGGATTTGGCTCTGCGTGTTAATTTTGCGACTATAGATGATTTAAAATCAAAAAATGTTATTGACAGAAGAGCAGGAAGGACTCTGACAACTTCAGAAGCAGAAATTCTTTCAAAGGCGCTGAATAAGATAAAGCTTCCATGCAAATTTATTTTTAAGCCGACAATTCAGCACAGAGCATGCCTTGTTTTTAAAGGAGGTTTTTCAGATAATATTTCTGGAAATGATTTGACTTATATACAAGGGCAATTTAAAACAGCAGATAAAGTAGGATTCTGCAAACCCCTGGATGAAGATGAGAATTCCCAATATACTGCAAACATAGTAAATGAATTCATAGAAAAAGCATTTGAGATTTTGGACAAGCACCCAATCAATGATGCGAGAAGGACAAAAGGCTTGATGCCTGCAAATTATCTCATGGTAAGGGGGGCAGGAATTGAAGTTCCTAAATTAAAGGTTTACAGGAAATGGGTTTCAACAGCATATATGCCTTTGGAAATTGGTTTTTCAAAAACTTCTGGAATGGAAGTCTATTCTTTTGAGTATCCAAAATTAAAGAATTTTGATGCTTATCAGAATTTGCATGATGCTTTGGAAAAAGCATGCGGGCATTCAATAAAAATTCTGAAAAATCATTATAAGGATTTTGATTATATGTATGTGCATTTTAAAGAGACAGATTTGCCCGGGCATGACAACAAACCAATGGAAAAGAAACTGATGATAGAATATATTGATAAAGTTTTTTTCAAATTTCTCAGGGGATTTGCCCCCCAGAATAAAATTAAAGTTATTGTAACTGCAGACCATTCAACTCCGTGCAGACTCAAGGCACATTCTGCAGATCCTGTTCCTGTTCTTTTTTATAATGATTCAATTCCAAGACAGAGAAAATTTTGCGAAAAAGAAGCCAGAAAAGGGGCTCTTGGTAGGATTTTAGGGCCCGAGTTACTGCAGAAACTTGGTTTTGTGAAGTAATACTTTTGAGCATAGCAATTATTAAAAATCTTTATTTGCTTCTGAGAAGATGATAACTTACAATGACATTTATGAGGCTGCGAGAAAGGAAAGATATTCTGAGCAGCTGCAGTTTCTTCCGAAGAATTTTGTGGAGGAATTTGCAGGATATTTAAAGGAAAAAAAGCAAATTGCATCCAAGGATAGTGATGATTTCTCAGATGTGATTATCAAGACAAAAAAGCAGATTGAAAACGCCACAACTCTTTTCAAGGAACTCCTTTTAAGAAGAAGAAAAAAAATTCTGAATCTGGTTTTGATTGCTGCTGAAACAGGAATTTCCAAGCAGGATTTTGAAAACATGATGCTTTTTGAGAGAGAACTGTTTGAAGAAATGATGAAATGCATAGAATCTTCTGATAAAAAATTAGGGGCGTCTCTTAATGGGGCAAAAGAGAAAGAGCAGAAAAATGAACTGATAGTCTTTAAGGAAAATGTCGGAGAGTTTTTGGATTTGGAAGGGGAAAAACTGGGGGGGTTTGCGAAGGGAGAAATAGTGAATATCCCTAAAGAGATTGCAAAGATTCTGATTGATGATGGCAAAGCTGAAGTTATTGAGAAGTAACTTTTATTAACCTGTTTATCCCGTTTATTTCATGAACATTAGCAGATTAGTTATCGGATTAATTTTCTTAGTAGCAGGAATGTTTTTTATTATTTATACTTTTTTTAGTTTTTGGTGGATGCTTTTTTACGGAATACCTCTTTTAATTTTAGGAATTGTAATCTTGCTAAATAAAAAAGAAGATAAAATTGAAAAAAGAAAGGATTTAAAAGAAAAAGTATATAATAAATAAAATGGCTAAAGAGATAATTGTTACAACTGCTTTTGAGGTTCCTGGAAGGAAAATTGCAAAAGTTCTTGGAATTGCAAGGGGAAATACAGTCAGGGCGAGAAATATCGGAAGAGATATAGGTGCAGGATTTAAGAATCTTGTTGGAGGAGAAATAAAGATTTATACAGAAATGACCGCACAATCAAGAGACGAAGCATTTAACAGAATGATTAATGATGCTATACGAATGGGTGCTGATGCAGTTATAGGATTTAATTTTTCCACATCAATGGTTATGCAGGGAGCTTCTGAAATGCTTGCTTATGGAACTGCTGTGAAGCTGAAATAATGAATTATTTAAATTTTCAAATAACCCCTCAGACTAAAATTCTTTTAATTTTGTATGTAGGCTTAACGATATTTGAAAATGTGAAGCCTGCAGAGAGATTCGAACTCCCGACCCTTTGCTCTCTTGTTAATATTCATTTTTTTAACTACAAGGCAAATGCTCTACCACTGAGCTATGCAGGCTTGAAATAAATAAAAGAAAAGAGTTTAAAAGATTTCTTATTCGTTCTTTTCCAATTTCTTTTCAACCTTTAAAATCCTTATTTCACAAAGAGAAAGAGGATAAATCTTCTTGAGAATCAGGCTTAGATTTTTCTGCAGTTGGTTCTTGAGAATGTCATCAAATATGCTCTGGCTGTCTTTGTTCTTTGCATAAGAGATTAATTCCTCTTTTGCTTTTTCTCTCAAAGCTTTCCTGATAGCTCTGGAAACTTTTCTTCTTGTTATAAGAAAAGGCTTTATTTTAATTTGAGCATCCCTGCAGTTTGTTGAGAAAGAGTCTTCAACATAGTTGGTTCCTTTTCTTATCATTCTTCTCAGAAAATAAGGCATTAATTTAATCTCCCTTGGATATGCAACTGCATTATCTCCTTCCACTTTAACTTTCATCTGGAGGAGTATGCTCTTTCCCTTCAGAATTCTGGTTAAATCATATTTAATCAGTTTTCCATTCAACTCTTTCAGTTCATAAGCCAGCAGCTGAATTTCTTTTTTTATAAGGGGTATGTCGACGTCAAAAAATTTCTTTTTTCTTTTTGCTATAGCCATTTTATAATCTTATTAATCCCCCTCGTGTTCTGTTTATGTTTAGAAAATAGTTTTCTTGAAATTCTAAAATCTTGTGTTCTTGATTTGTTTTGTTAAAATATAATCTTTGGGCTTCTAAGATATTTCCTTCTCCAGCTAATTGGTTAATCTGTTCATCTATGCTTTTTTCTTTGCAACACCTTTTATCCATTTTATTCCTGCGTTTGTTTTCCCGCCCTCTTCCCTTTTTTTTGGTATTTTGATTTTTTGCATTCCTGACATGTGTACATTATATTTGTTTTTTTAGTTGTCTTTGATTTTCTTTTGAATTTTGATACTGCTGGTTTTGAGTATCTTCCTTTGTTTCCAATTCCTCTATTTAACCCTCTCAATCTTGCTCTTGGTTTTGTTCCTCGCTTTAGAGCACTCCTTTTTCCTCCTGTTGACACTAATTTTATTTTGTGTTCTGTTTTTTTCTTACAATAAGGACAATATCTCTTTGTTGTCTTTGGGATTTTCATTTTATGATTTGAAAAGATAAATTGAGTTTTTAAAGTTTCCTTACTTTCAATTTACTGCATAATGTAGATTAATGATTATATACTTCAAATTAAATAAATCTTTAAAAGAAATGATTTTTATAAAATAAAATGAGTCAGCCAAATACCGAAGAAAGAGAAAAAGAAGTTATGGAGATGATTAGAATACACGAACAACTTGGAACACTTAATTCTGATTTTGGATTATCTACCATAGAATATTATCGGCAACTTGCTAATGAAAAACAAACAAACAAATATCTTCATACTTGGCGGTCTAAATTAGAGCAAAAGACTTCTGGTAATTAATTTAAAATGGCCCCGAGCAGAATCGAACTGCCGAATCATCCACGTCAAGGATGTAGTTTGCCACTAGCTTACGAGGCCCCTTCTTTATAATTCTGTTCTGTCTTATAAAAACGTCTTTAGAAATATTTAAATATAATGTTTGTTAATCTTAATTATGAAAAAAGGAGGGGCATTCATAGTCTTTTTGATATATCTGGTTTTTGGATTATATTTTATAACATCTTCCCTTAATCTTGTCACTTTTCCTGATTTCCTATCTAAAATAGACAAGTGGATAATTCTTATTGGGGGGGTTTTGATTGTTATCGGAGGGATTAATTATCTAAGAACCAGGAATAAATTTCAATATCAAGCCTCGCAACGCCCTTTCCTGAGATAAAATACTTACTAACTTACTTAGTAACTAAATAACTTATTAAGAAACATTTATATATAGAAATTTTCTTAAGATATAAGAGAGGGATTATGAAAAAATACCTGCTTCTTATAGAGGACGAGAAAATCTGGAAGAAATTTAAAGAGATTATTAAAAAAGACATTAACACAGAGCTCATAGAATTAATAAAGAAAAAAGTTGGGATGGAGGCAAAAGATGAAAAATAAGGCTGGACAGGTGACCATTTTCATTATCATCGCAATAATACTTGTTGCTGCATTTGCAGTCTTTTTTTTGTATAAGGAAGTAATTGCCGGCAAAAAAATTCCTGCAGATATGCAGCCAATTTATAATGATTTTTTGTCATGTCTTGAAGAAGATGCTTTGACCGGAGTGAATGTTCTGGAAAGCCAGGCAGGTTATATATCTCTTCCTGATTTTGAGCCAGGTTCTGCATATATGCCTTTTTCATCGCAGCTGAATTTTCTTGGAAATCCGGTTCCATATTGGTATTATGTTTCAGGAAATAATATCCAAAAAGAAAAGGTTCCCTTGAGAGGAAACATGGAAGAAGAACTTGGAAATTTTATAGACAGCCAGATAAGAGGGTGTGCTCTTGAAAAATATTATGAAGAAGGCTACGGAATTATGCAGGGAGAGCCAAACTCAAAAGTAATTATCGGAGAAAATAACATAAGGGTTGTTTTGGATATGGATTTGTCCATAGAAAAAGGAGAAGAGCATGTGCTTGTCAGCGAGCATGAAGTAAATGTTAAGACAAAACTTGGTTCTTTGTATGATTCTGCACTGAAGATTTATGAAAAGGAACAGAAAGATTTATTCCTTGAGCATTACGGGGTGGATGTTCTTCGGCTTTATGCTCCTGTTGACGGGGTTGAGATTACCTGCTCTCCGAAAATCTGGAATGCAGATGAGATTTTCAGTGAGCTTAGAGAAGCAATAGAAGCAAATACATTGTCTCTGAAAGTGCAGGGGGGAGATTATACTCTGAACAGCAAAGAAGAGGAATATTTTGTTGTTGATTTGGATGTCGGCAAAGATGTCAGATTTTTGAATTCAAAGAACTGGGCATATGGCTTGGAGGTTGTTCCTTCTGAGGAGAATTTATTGCTGTCAACTCCTGTGGGAAATCAGCAGGGGCTTGGAATTCTGGGCTTTTGCTATGTTCCTTATCATTTTGTTTATAATATAAAATATCCTGTTTTAGTACAGATTTATGACGGGGAGGAAATTTTCCAGTTTCCTGTTGCTATTATAATTCAGGGAAACAAACCGCGGGAGGCGCTTGTTGGAGAAGGGGCAGGAATAGAAACTTCGGAATTGTGCAGTTATAAAAACACCCTGCTCAAGGTAAATACTTATGATTCAGAACTGAACAGAATAGGGGCAGACATCTCTTACGAGTGCTTTGGTTCTGTCTGCACTATCGGCAAAACTTCAACTTCAAATGCTCTCAATGAGGAATTCCCCCAGTGTATTAATGGCTATATTGTTGCTGAAGCAGGAGGATTTGAAGAGACAAGATATCTGTATTCTGTTGTAAATGAGGATACAGTCAGCGTTGTTATGAAGAAACTCTATGATTTGAATGTTGAACTGAATCTTGACAGCGCAAAATATTCAGGGAATGCAATAATCACCTTTGTTTCTGATTCTGCTTCAAAGACAGTTGTATATCCTCAGCAGAAAGAAGTTGCTCTCAGCGAGGGAGAATATGAAATTCAGGTTTATATTTACAAAAATTCGTCACTGACTTTTGAAGCAACTTCAACAGAGCAGTGCATACAGGTTCCGCGAACAGGATTTGGGGGCTTGTTTGGCTTGACGCAGGAAGAGTGCTTTGAAATGGAAATTCCTGGGCAGATTATTTCTGATGTTCTGGCTGGAGGAGGAAAAGAAGTTTATTATATTTCAGAGAATGAGCTGAAAAATTCAGATAGTATTGAAATAAATGCAGGAAATCTGGAGGTGCCTGATTCTCTTGAACAACTTCAGGAAAATTACGCCCTGTTTGAAACAAAAGGACTTGAAATAAATTTAATATGAATAAAAATAAACTAATTATGCTTGCACTCTTTTTTGCAGTCGGAGTTCTGCTAATTGCAAATTTCGCTATGGCTTATTCAGATTACCGTGCAAATTATGTCCAGTATGGCCCGTATGCTACTCAGGGAAGTTTTGGATATTTTGATAAAGCGCAGTGCGAGGCTGGACAGGATTTTATTATTCAGATTGCTCCGTTTGGCTGTGAGCCTGCCCCTGTCAGGAGTGATTTATTGGAAGAGCAGAATGTTCCTGTTTTTTGCCAGTTGGCTGCTACAAATATGAATCCTCTTATAGATGTCGAGATGATTGATTATATTACTATCACAGGGGATTATCCAAAAGAAGTTGCGACTGTCGGGTTTTATCCTGCACAGGCAGCACTTGGAACAAAAGCAGAGACAGATGCTCCTGTTCTTAACAATATCGGTTATGCTGTTATAGTTCTGAAAAAGCAGAAAAATGAATCTGCAATGCCCGATGTTGTGATAGGGAATCTGACAGCAAGAATAAGATATGACATAAGCAATGCATTTGGAGTCGGAAAAGCAACTTTTTATCTTCCTGAACTTACAGATTCTGAATGGAAAGAAAGGCTGGTTCAGTATGAATTCTGGGACGGCAGAGGTTATCTTAGGGCGCAGGGAGTTGATGAAAATGGCGCATCAATTTCCATTTACACAGGAGAGTATAAAAAAGAAATACTCGGGCAGTCTTCTGATAAGAGAATTCTTTCAACAGTGAACCTGAATGTAGGTGAAACTTCAGGGGAAATTTATATTCCTGGATTTGATTATTGCCTTGCAACTTTTCAGGTAAAATTAGATAGTGTGGAAAATCCAGACACACGTGCAAAACTCTATGTTGGCGGAGATCTTGTTGAAGTTGCAGAAAAAGAAACCTTCCTTGAAAACAGATGCTGGATTAATAATAACGGAATAAAAAAGCAGGGAATTAATGAGAAAGTTCTTATTACCTGCAAGGAAGATGAAGAGAGAACTAATTTTAATTTGATAAAATCCCCTAAAATAAATCTGACAATTGACGGAAAACAAATAGAAGCAGGAATTGGTGATTATTTATATACTAAAGAAAATGGAAAGAAATTAATTTATCTTGCTTATGTCAATACACTAAAGGGAACAAACAAGGAAGAAGGGCTGTATGCCTATCTTGTGGCTCTTCCTGTTGAAGATGCGCCTGATAAACTAAGCGATGAAATTATATCCTCTTTTGCAAAATATGATGCAACAATAATGGCTGAAGAAAAAGGGATTTTGAAAAACATAGCTTCCACAATAAAAGAAAGCGTTGCTGAACTTGTAAGGGCAGGAAAATGGGTTTTCAAGGGAGAGGGCATGGCATTTATTTCTTATAATAATCCTGAAAATGTATTTGGAAAAATATTTAGTAAGGGTTCAGAAGTTGTATTGACTGGTTTTGCAGGAGCAAAAGATGCTGAAATGGACAAGAGTTCAAAAGAATATTATGGAAAAGCAATGGATGATTATCAGGCAATTCTGGATAATTTTGCAGGAGAGGAAAATCCAGATGAAGCAGGCGTAACCCTCGGGGAAAGTGCATTGTACAATATGATAATTCTTGCTGATGGTGCAGGACAGAAAAAAACCATGACTGATTTGTGCAATAAATTCAAGGCGAAATATCCAAACTCAGAAAAGGATTTGAGAAAGTGCACTGATTCTTATTCTCTGGCAAATTCAGGGGTTTCCAGCAGAGAGGTGCTCATAGATAATGGATTTAAGCAAATTTCTCTTGAAGGAATTTATGAACCAACTTTAGAAGAATACAGTGCAGAGATTATAGTGGAGAAATCAAACAGCCAAATTGAATATGCTACCCTTGGAAAAGGGCAGATACACTATCTGAATGATGAGAGAACAGAATCAATACAGCTTCTTGAACTTGATGCAGATTCTGCCAAGCTGAAAGTAAATCTGATTCCTAAAGGTGTGTGGAGCACTCTTGCAGAAAATGTGAAGTCTGATGAGAAAACACTCAGAACAGGAGAAGCAGATGCTTATGGAAGCAGTTATCTCTTTAGATTAGGGGAAGTAAATCTGAAAAGAGCAGCAAAAGTTTCTGTGCTTCCTAATATTGATTATGCAAAGACAGAGGCTGATTTCTCTTTCAAAATTGAAATTGAAAAAAGAGCAATAGAACTTTCTCCTGAAAAGGCAAAGAAAAAAATAGAGAAGCTTGATAAAGACATTGCAAAATGGGAAGGCATAAATGACAAACTTGGAAGTGTTGTTAAAGGAATGAAAACAGCATGTCTTGCAACAGGTGCCTGGTATACTGCCAAGAATTTTGTTGATAATCTCGGAGGAAAAGGAATTGCACGGCAGATTGTAATGCGCGGAGCAAATGGCTGGTATGAACGTTGTGCAGATGCGGATTCGCAGGAACAGTGCTTGATTGGGCATTCTGAAGAGATTGATAAAGATGTTGATGCTATGTATGGTATAATAACCCAGCAAAATGAAGATATAAAAAAATTGCAGGATAAAAATTTAATTAAGGAAAAAAGTGCATATGGGCTCTTCTCCCAGAAGGTTGTGGATACAAAAGCATTTACAACAAAATATTCTAATGAAGTGGGGGCTTTCTTGGGTGGGAATGAAAATTATCTGGAAAGCGAACTTCAGAAATTAAAAAATCTTCCAGAACAAATTGATATAAGTGAAATAACTAAAATTTTGTCTGATGCAGAAGCGCAGGAAAATAATCTGTATAATTCAGATAGCCTGAAAGATTTGGAACTTTATGCAAAAGTTTTATCAAGCAGTGCGACAAGTTCTGAATTAAAAGAAATTGCAAGGCAGGAGCTTTATTCTACTTTACTCAATATTAAAACAAATTCCAAGGATTATAGCGAATTAAAAAGTTTTTCGTCAGACTATGGGCTTGATGAAGTGGTTCTTGGTTCAACTGATAAATTAAAAGAGTATTCTATCTCAAATCCAAATAGATTTGAAAAAGTCAAGGATAAATTCAGCGGAGCATCAATTGATTCTTCTTCTTATGTAATGGGTTACAAAGACAAGGGAACTAATAAAAATTATCTGCTTGTATTGGGTAAAGATTATGTTGTTGAGCAGACCTATTTAATCGGAGCAGGAGGAAGTCTGACAATAGCAGATAACAGAGATGTAAAAGAGGAGGATAAAGATGTAAATCCTTTAAAAATTGGTTTTAAGATATATGATTCTTCTTCTTATAAAAATGAATACAAAAATCCTGAAGTGAGATACTATGAAACAGGGGTATACAAAGGGTATCCTGCTGTTGTTCCTTTTGATTCGGATGAAGGGTGGTATGTCTATGCAAAGCCAACACTTTCTGCTTTTGGAAGCATAAGCAGTTATGATAAATCAGGAAGAGTTATGGGCTTTTATTTGTGCAATGTCGGAAGAAATGGCATGGCAGAATATATAAGCGGAGATGATATTTGTGAAAAAGTTAATTTAGGAACAGGACAGCCGACTAATCAGTTTCCAGGATTAAATGAAGCTGAAGCTGCAAACTTAATGATAAGGGCAGACAAGGCAGTTGAAGCTGCACAGCATTATAAATCAGGAGCAAGTGTTTCTATTCCTGGAATTTCAAAAAAAGTAAAAATCGGAAGTCCTATGGCAGATATTCCTGAAATGCAGTGCCAGGATTTCATGTCTCCAAAAGAGTGCAATATCTTATTTAATTTATGTGACCCTGTTGTTTGTCCTTCGAGCAGATGTGATTTTGGCGGAGCATATCCTGTGCGGGATGTTGTTCAGTCAGGAGTAATCGGAAGCATAGCACTCTGCCTTCCTAATTACAAAGAGAAAATTTATGTTCCTGTTTGTCTCACAGGAATTCATGCAGGAATTGAGAACTGGATTTCTGTTGAAAAATCCTACAGAGACTGCCTGCAGCAAAATCTTGACACAGGAGAGACAATCGGAATCTGCGACGAAATTAACAGCATTTATATGTGCGAGTTTTTCTGGAATCAGGCAATTCCTCTTGCGAAAATAGGAATTCCGAAAATTGCTTCGTGGATTTTGAATCAGAATACAAGGGGAGGGGGGGAATATCTCGGAGTTGCAGATGCCTGGGCAAATACAGAAGAAGCAATAACCTATTTCACGCAGTATTATGCTGAGGATTCCTACAAGGCATTCAAGGCAAGAAGCACAGAGGAAATCGGCGGCGAAGCATGCAAATTATTTGCTTCAGTCAGCTATCCTAACGGAGGAGGACTGTTAGATACAATAACAACCCCTGACTCGCCTCCGCAGTTTCACGGAAGATTTGACGAGATAGAATATACAACTGCAACAATTCCCCCAATTTCGCAATATAAAGTTTATTATTATATTTTTGCAGGAAAAGACACAGGGGCATATTACAGAGTTTATCTGAAAGGAGATTTTGAAAGTTCTTTTTACAAGGACAATGCTATCCGGGTAATGGTTGCTACAGGATATGTTGGGAAAGGAGACTATGCCTCTGAAACAAAAGATTTCACTGCGCCTTCAGGATATCAGGAGTTGTGCATTATGGTTAACGGGCAGGAAGAGTGCGGGTTCAAGCAGGTTGCAACCTCTTTTGCAGTTAATTATGTTGAGGAGCAGTATTTAAAATCCCAGGCAGAACAGACAAATATTACCTCAGAAGAAGCATGCATCTCAGGAACTCCGAGCCTTTATAGTCTGCTGAATCCAAATGTTCAGCAGGGAGTTGAAAGTGTTTTAAATCCTTCAATTTATAATAATGGCTTGATAAGAATTTGTGCAACTGAAAATCCAGGAAGCAATTCTGACATTTCAAGATGGGTGCAGGTTGGTTATTGCGGAAATCAAAATTTAAAATGCTGGCTTGATACAGAAAGTGTTGAAGAGATAATAAAGAATACCAACATAGAGGAAGATGTTTTGAAAACAACCACTGAAAATTATCTGGATATTCTGGCAAATGAGCAGGGGTATCTTACAGAAGAACAATTTAATGATGCTGTGGAGCAGATTGGAAAAGAAAAATCAGATAGCGAGAAAATAAGTTTGATAAACAAGATATTTAGTAAGTTATACTTAAACACACAAAAAGCATATTCACTCTTCTTGCGGGGGGATGCTTACAGAAGCCTGGCTGTTTCTAAGTATGGAAGTGTGAAAAGTGAAGAGGCAGAAGCAACTGTAACTGACGAGGAAAAAGCAGAGATAGAAAAAGGAGCAACTCCCGGAGCAGAAGCATCTGGAGATTCAAGCGAAATTCCTGGAGGAGAAACCTATCCTGATAAAATAGAAGTGTTGAAAGAGTGTGAGGCACTTGAAGATGCAGATCTCAAAGTGCTGAAAGCAGCAATAATTACTGAAGAGGAAGGGGAACTTCCTGAAGAGGTTTCTACTTGTTACGAGGCTGTTGATTATGTTTATGGACGTGCAGGAGTTGGGAAAAAGTGTGTTTATTCTTCTTACTACTCCCCTCTTTCTGAGCGTTCACAGCCAAGCTGTTCTGACTGCGGATGCAAGAAAGCAGAGGATGGAAAATGTTATGATTGTCCTCGGGAGCAATATGATTTGGAAAGAGGAGATTTAGTTCAGGTATTTAATGATAACAAAGTTTCCATAACAGGTGGACATAATTTTATCTTTGATAAATGGGCAAATGAAGAAAAGAAACTGGCAAATATTTATCACAGCACAAGCAGCGGAAAACCTTTGACAACAAGAACGGGTTATGACCTGATAAAAAATCCTGTGACAGTGATCTGGGAGCCGACTATAAAAGGAGCTACTCCTGGACAAGAAGCTTCTTAAAAAAGCATAAAAGCCTTCGGCGAGAATTGAACTCGCGACCCCCAGTTTATTCGGCAATTTTATTTACGAAACTGGTACTCTAACCTGCTGAGCTACGAAGGCAGAGTTTGTTTTATTCTAAAACTTTTTATACAATTTTATCTGGCTCGATTCAAATTTCCCAATGCGGAGACTAGGATTCGAACCTAGGTAGGCACTAAGCCAACAGGTTTCTCATGAATTGCAAACAGCCTAAGCCTGTCCCGTTTGACCACTCCGGCATCTCCGCTTGGAAATAGGGAGAATTTTTAATATAAAAACCTTTAGACTTAATGTAAATAAATTTAGATGATTAATGTAGTAAGATCAAAGGGGTATTGTTAATGTAAAAAATTTGATAAATTATCGCTATTAAAAAGATTCTACTTAACAGATATTCCTCAACCAAATCTTATTTCTTCTTCGCTTCAGCTTCTTTTTGTTTTATCTTATCTTCCAAATCAAGCTTTTCTATAAGTTCTTTATATCTGTTTCTGATTGTGACTTCTGTGATTCCTGCAATGTCTGCAACTTCTCTCTGTGTTTTTTTCTCATCGTTCATCAGGGCAGCAACATACAATGCTGCAGCAGCAATTCCTGCAGGCCCTCTTCCGGAAGTCAGTTCAACTCCTTCTGCCTGCTTCAAAACTTTAAGGGCATCGTTCTGTGTTTTCGGGGAGAGCTTTAGTACAGAGGAAAATCTTGAAATATAATCTTTTGGAGAACTCTGCTTTACTTTTATTCCTAATTTTCTTATGATAAATCTGTAAGTCCTTCCAATCTCTTTTCTCTCAACATCTGACGCTGTTGCCATTTCATCGAGGGTTCTTGGAATATTATAAGAACGGCATGCTGCATACAAACAAGCGGCAATTACAGATTCCATGCTTCTTCCTCTTACCAGCCCTCTTTGCAGAACATAATTGTAAATTCTTGAGGCTTCGTCTCTCACGACATTGGGGAGATTAAGATATGAAGCAATAACTCTTAGTTCTGCCATAGCCAGTCTCAAATTTCTTTCTATGCTTGTAGAAACCCTCTCCTGCCATTTTTTTAATCTCAGGAATTTTCGCGTCTGTTTTGGCTCTAGTTTGTATATATCAGAAATCTCACCTACATTTGTAGCCAACCCTTTGTCAAATTTTTGCAGACTTATCGGCGCTCCTCCTCTTCCTTTTTTTTCACCCTTGTCAAATTTTCCCTGAAGGTCAATGCCTGTATCAACCATCTTTTCTTCTATAACAAGTCCGCAATCATTGCATATGACTTCTCCCAGATGTGCATCATAAGTAACATTTATACTTCCACACTCAGGACATTTTTTTACAAAACCCATTTTAGCTAACCGCAAGTTTTATAAATTTTTCCAATTTATAAAGGTTTCTCTTTTTGTTTTCAAAAAAAGTAGTAAAAATTAATTTGAAATTTCTTTTTTAGAAAATGCTTTTTTTTAAGAAGATTATTATGTTCTTTTATTTGTTCAGGGGTTAATATTCTTACAGCATTTTGTATATAGGGTGTATTGCATCCTCTTGCTACTGCTTTATAATCTATTTTATCATAATTTCCTACAGCGACAATATGGTAATTAAAATCAAATGCAACATAACTGCCCCGAGAAATTTGTCATAATTTTTAGGGATGAAATCCGAGTTATTCATTAAATTATATTTTTCTTCTTTTGTTAAAAGTTCATTAAGCATCTCTTTATTAAACTTAAAATTCTTTTAAGGATTATTGTATTGGGAAATGTCTTTTTATTCAACCAAAACCCCGTTTAAAACTCCTTCCTGGCTCGGGCGGCTGGTTATTCTTACTTTTCCTGCATCAGTTTCAACAATTGCCCCTTTTGTCAGGACATTTTGTCTTGCAAGAAATCTGTTTGAAGGGGTTTCAAGAACATTTTTTATTTCTAATCTCTTATTTTTCTCTTTGCCTTTCATCTGAACATTTATGAATTTTGCCTTTAACAGGAATATTTTTCTGTTTTTTCCTTTTGTTCTTCTGCTTTTCTTTTTTTCCTCCCCGAGTTTAGCAGGTCTTCTTTGCCCCTTTATCTCATAAAATTTCTTTTTTCTGCTTTTTGTATATTTTCCGCCTGAAATTTTCTTTCCTTTGTTAGCCATATAAACTAATTTTATTTTTTGTTTAAATAACTTTCTGTTAATTGTTCGAAAGTTTTATAAATAAATTGCAACCAATTAATAAATGGTTAATGGGATTGAAAGGCCCTTGGATTTGTTAAACAATTCCAAAGGAAAAGAAATTTTAGTGCATTTGAAGGGCGATAAGCAGTTTGTAGGCACTTTGCTGGCATTTGACATCCACATAAATCTTGTGCTGGATAACATAAAAGAGATGCAAAACAATGAAGTAAAAAGAAATCTTGGATTGACTTTTTTGCGGGGGGATACTATTATCTTCATATCTCCTGCTTCAACTGCACTGAAGAAAGAATAAGCGTTGCCTGTTAATTTTCGCGAGGCTGTATTCTTGCGATTTGTTCTTAGTGGATACTTAGAGGAAATTATATAAATCTCTTTCTCTATTTTTATTTATGACAAAAAAGATTAAACTGATTTTTTTGGGAACATCCTCACAAATTCCTACTGCGAAGAGAAATCATTCAGCGATTCTTTTGAGTTATGAAGGGGAGAGTATTCTAATTGATTGTGGAGAAGGGACTCAAAGGCAGTTCAGAAAAGCGAGATTGAATCTATGCAGGGTAACGAGGATTTTAATTAGCCACTGGCACTCAGACCATATTTTAGGAATTCCCGGGCTTTTATCTACATTAGCTTTAAGCGGATATACTAAAGAGCTTTATATTTATGGGCCAAAAGGAACAAAAGAGTTTATGAGAGATTTGCTCAAGATTTTTAATTTTCAGAAAAAGTATGAAATAATTGTAGAAGAGACTAATGGCGGGAAGTTCTTCGAAACAAAAGAATTTTATTTAGAATCTGAAAGAATGCACCATGGAATTCCAACTAATGCTTATACTTTTGTTATAAAAGACAAATCAAGGCTGGATAAAAAGAAGATTAAAAAATCTAAGTTGCCATTTGGACCTTTGCTTGGAAAGTTAAAAGAAGGAAAGGATATAACTTATAATGGCAAGAAATACAGGGCTAAAGATTTTACATACAAAGAAAAAGGGAAAAAAGTTTCTGTAGTTTTGGATACTTTGATTAATGAAAGGATTACTCCCTTTGTTAAAAATTCAGATATTTTGATATGTGAGTCAAGTTTTAGCTCGAGAAATAATAAAGAGGCAAAAGAACATTTGCATTTAACTTCAAAACAATGCGGGGAAATTGCTAAAAAATCCAAATCAGATAAACTAATCCTCACCCATATTTCTCAGAGATATGAGGGAAATATTAAGGAGCTCCTTGATGACGCAAAGGGTGTTTTCAAGAATACTGAATTAGTGAATGATTTGGATGAGATTGAGATTTGAGAATAGAAAGAGAAAGATTTTAAATACAATTATTTCTTGAATTTATATATATCAAAGCCCCTGTAGCTCAGTTTGGATAGAGCGACTGCCTTCTATATTTAGAGGTGAAGCAAGCAGTAGGTCGCAGGTTCAAGTCCTGTCGGGGGCGTTGCGGAGGTGGCACAGCGGCTACTGCAATCGGTTGCAGCCCGGTTATTCGTGGGTTCGAGTCCCACCCTCCGCTTAAAACTAAATCTTAGAAGTGACTCTTCGAGTCCCAACTCAGTCATTGGAAAGTTGCATTGATAAAATAATTTGTCGCTTTCCAATAGCCTCACCCTCTGCTTTGACTCAAAATCAAGGGCTATCGGAAATTTGGAATTTGAAAAAGTTTTTAAAAGAAGAAATCTATATTAAATAATGGGAAAAAGAGAGAAAACAATTTATATTTCTTTCCTGGTTTTAATTTTAATCTTTTTAGCATTCTATTTTTCCAATCTTCCGCTCACAGGTCATGTTACTAATCTTGGACAATTCACTAATGAGGCAGATTGTGTGGGTGCAGGTTATACCTGGGTGAATGAAACTGATGAAGTTTGTACTAATGAAACTGTTTATGCAAATGAAATTGGTTGGATTAATTTCAGCGGATACACTCTTACAGGACCTGAAAATGCGCTTAATTTTAATGTTACAGAAGCTTGGAACATTACAGACCAATCTGCACCAACGTTGATTCCAACAACAGATTGTTTCGTGGATTCTACAACAGGAGTTGTTACAAATGCAACAACTTCTATATATCCTAACGTTAATTTTAGTTATACTTATAATAATGAAACCTGCATTGATGTCGTGACAGGCGGAAACTGCACCGGGGATTGTGGTCCCAATCATTTGAATTTATGTAATGTGAGTAATTGTGAAACAGACGGACATGGTTATTGGTATGATGCTAATAATGATGGGAATTTAACTTGTAATTCGGTTGAATGTTCTAATAATGCTCATTGTAATGAAGGTGAAGTATGTCATAATTCTGCTTGTTGTGTTCCCGATTGTTCTGGAAAAGAATGTGGCGGTGATGGCTGTGGGGGAAGCTGTGGTGACTGCTCTTCAGAATATATTTGCAATGAAGGAATATGTGAAACAGAAGAAACTGATGAAACTGCAGAAGAGGAATCCACAATAGAGGTTCCAGTTGAATCTTCTGCTGAAGAAACTCCAGAAACTACAGGATTGAATGCAAATGATATTTCAGTTCTTTCTTTGAATCCAGAGAGTTCTCAGGAAATTACTTGGGTTGTCAGAAATACAGGAACGCTTCCGCTCAGTTCATGCAAATTAAAACCCAGCGGTGATTTTGCATCATGGGTATCTTTTGCTGATGAAAGTGTGAATCTTGGTGCAGGAGAAGAGAAAGAACTTATATTTAGTGTTGCTGTTCCTCAGGAAACAACAGAAGGTTCTTATTTGTTAGATGTTTCTTTAGAGTGTTCTGAGACTGCTGTATCAAAAGGATTTAGCGTGAATGTTGTAAAAGAAAAATTAGGATTTGATGTTAATGCAGAGAGAAGGGGCAACAGAGTAAGAGTTGATTATTCTTTGGAAGAACTTTCAGGAGAAAATCAGAATGTTGAGCTTTATTTCTCTATTTTAGATGTTGCAGGACAGGAAATTTCAAATGCTTCAGCAAACAAAAGTATTAATGCAAATTCAACAAGAGAATTTAGAATATCTCTTCCTGTAAATAAATCCTTGGAAGGAAATTTAACTCTGTCAGCTGCATTTAATTCTGAAATTTATTCCAGCTCTGTTCAGGAGCCTGTTATACTCGGAGCAACCGTAGGTGGTTTTGCAGTGTTTGAAGGTATTGGGACAGGAAGCATAATTATTCTTGTGATTGTTGTTTTAGTTCTTGTAACAATAGTGGTGGTTGTAAGAAGAATAAGGAAAAAAGATAAGAATATAAAATAAGTAGTGGTTACCAAAGAATTTATATAGGGTTCTGTAGTATGTAACGCATGGCATTCATTGTAAAGAAAAAAGTTCATGGAAAAGATTATTATTATCTTCAGAAA
>CAYYME010000007.1:0-20681 GCA_964473005.1 Candidatus Woesearchaeota archaeon
ATGTCAGACAATAAAATTTCAACAGGAAGTTTTGATTTGAACAAATGGCTTTATGGCGGTTATGAAAAAGATGTGATAACCATGATAGCAGGGCCTGCAGGCTGCGGAAAGACAAATTTCTGCATTTTGGCTTCATGCAGTCAGGCAAGAAAGGGAAACAAAATTATTTTTGTGGATACAGAAGGGGGTTTTTCAGGTGAGAGGGTAAAGCAAATTGTCGGAGAAGAGCACAAAAAAATTCTCGAAAATATTCTGCTGTTGACACCAACCAGTTTTGATGAGCAGCAAAAAGATTTTGAAAAATTGCTGAACAGAATTAAAAAAGAACAAATAAGTTTGGTTGTCATTGACGGAATGGCTATGCTTTATCGTCTGGAACTCGGAGATGCTGTGAAGTCAGGAGATTCTGAGAATATAAAAAAAGTTAACAGGGAAATTGCAAAACAAATGAGAATATTAGCAGAAATTGCGCGTAAACAGGAAATTCCTGTGATTATTACAAATCAGGTTTATACTGGTTTTTTGTCTGAAGAAGACTGGAAAAAGGGAATTGAAAAAGAGACAAATCTCGTTGGGGGAGATTTATTCAAGTACTGGAGCAAATGCATCATTGAATTAAAGCATGACGGAGGGAAAAGAAGAGCTGTTTTGCTGAAGCACAGAAGTCTTCCGCAAAAAGAAATGAATTTTGAAATAAAGAATGAAGGGATTTTCAGGAGAAGGTGGATATAAATTAGCTCGGATTTATTTTTCTTTAGTCCGCCACCCCCGCCACCGCCAAGATTGTCCGCGAAATTATTTATCTCACTTTTTAATTAACAAATCTTAAGCAGTGCAAAATATCCATCAGCGAGCGTCAGCGAGCGAATATGAAACTTTTTGGTAGTATTATAAAAATATAAACTTCTTTTATTTAATTCTATGAATGGCAGACAACATAAAATTCGAAGTCCTGAAAAAAGTAGCAGAGACAAATTTTAAGTTTCAGGAGCTGAGAAATATTTCAAGAATAGACACTCTTTCTCCGCCGAGTGTTTTCATAGGCTCCAGATTAAGATATCCTCTGGTTAATGTGGGAATTTTATCTCCACTGGAAAAAGATGAGAATGCATGGGTTTATGATGATGCAAAATACTGGGCTGACAATAATTTTCAGATTTCAGATGTTATAAAACTAAGAGACAGCCTCCTGAATTCAAGGTTTCAGTCTAGGGTTCAGGATTCAAGGCTGAATAAAAAATTCGTGACTCTCTCTCAGGAAATTGCTGTTGCTGCAAAGCCAGTGGATGTTGAAATTGAACTGAATAATAATCTGGATATGGGAAGAAATAAAGACAGAATTCTGACTCCACACGGCATGAGGGCGGGCCTGAAAAAAGCAAGAATAACAGGAAATGTAAAAATTCATCCTAAAGTTGACAGGGTTATTAATGATGAGATAAAAGCATCAGAGGGAATTGAAATTTTATATAAAAATGCTTTTAGCGAATATGCTCTCAGCAAGATTCTGAGTGTTGGTGTTTTGGGCTTGAAGAAAAATAAAAAACTTGTTCCTACAAGATGGAGCATTACTGCAACAGATGATACAATTGGAAAAAAACTTTTGGAGCAGATTAGAAATTACAAATGGCTTGAAAATTATGAATTATTTTTCGGGGAGTTTATGGGAAACCAGTATATCATTCTCCTGTTTCCGAATGTCTGGAGTTATGAATTATTTGAGTTATATTATCCCGGAAGTTCATGGAATCCTTCAAATATGATGAAAGCTTCAACTGATTTTGAAAGTTTTGAAGGAAGAAAAGATTATGCTTCAAACACTGTCGGGGGATATTATGCTGCACGCCTGCCAATTTTAGAATATTTGGACAGAATAAACAGGCAGGCGAGTGTTCTGGCAATTCGTCTGGAAACTCCTTCATATTGGGCTGCTTTGGGTGTCTGGGTTGTCAGGGAGAGTGTCAGAAAAGCTTTGCAGACAGGAATGGAATTTGAAGGCAGAGAGGAATTAATAGCAGGTGCAAAGCAGATTGGAAAAATAAAATTTGATTTTGACTGTTCTGAGATTTTTAGCAGGAGCAAATTGCTAAAGCAGATTAAAGAAGAGAGAAGATTGGGGGAGTGGTTTTAGCCACTTGTTTATTTATTCCCACCCGCCCACCTTCGGGAAAAATATTTTTAATGCAACAAAAAACTTGTAATATGCTTTTTTCATTAACAATAAAGATATCAATAAGCGAGCGAAGCGAGCGATTATTCCCCTTTCTTATACTTCTCCTGTTCGCCCCCACGCTCGTATTTTTGATTTTTGCCTTCGGAATTTTTTCTCGCGTAAGCGCTCATCCTCTCCCTGTTTGTTTCGCATTGGGGATTGAAGCAAAATATCCAGGGTCTTTTGCCTTTTTTCAGACTCATCAGCATAGGAAAACCGCACTTTTCGCAGATTTTGTCTGTTTTTTTGATTGCACTGTTCGGAGGAAGACTATAAGTATTTCTGCATTCAGGATAAGCATTGCAGGCAACAAAAAATCTCCTGTTTTTTCTTGAATAAGTTACTGCAAGATTGCCTTTTTTGCAGACAGGGCAGACATTAAGTTTGTTTTCTTCCCTCTCTTTTTCAATATACTCAAGATTTGCCTGCACCAGCTCTTTTCCTATTTTTTCCTCATTTTCCTTAAACTGCTGTGATATTTTTATTATGCTTTCTTTTGCTTCTTCAATAATCTTTTTTTCCTTCTTTTCAAAATCTTTTTTTGAAATCTGAATTGCTTCTGTTTCCCGCTCAAATTTTCTCGTCAGTTCCTCATCTATTATCACAGGAGAATATTTTTCCAGAGTGGAAATCAGGGAAATTCCCAGTGGAGTTGCTTCTATGGATTGCTCTTTAATGTAATTTCTGTCATAGAGGGTTTCAAGAATTGTCGCCCTTGTTGCCTTTGTCCCGAGATTTCTTTTTTCAAGTTCTGAAATTATAGAAGCAGGAGAATATCTCCTTGGCGGCTGGGTTTCTTTTTCTTCTGTTTTAGTATCTGTTATTTCAACTTCTCCGTTAAAGTTAGGAATATCTCTTTCATATAACTTCTGCGGATAAATTTCCATCCATCCTTTCTCACTTATTGACGCGCTTTTTGTAGAAAAAATCAAGCCGCTTGTTTCAGCCTTTATGGTCTTATTATTAATTTTTGCATCTCCGCAGAAAAGGGCAATAAATCTCCTGACAATAAGGGAATAGATTTTCTCTTCATTGCCTGATAAAATTTGCTCATTTCCTGTCGGATATATTGAAGGATGGGCAGGGTCAGATTTTTTTCCCTCAACTGGCTTGTTTCTGACAATCAGTTTTTCTGCTTTGTATTTTCCTGCAAGTCTTCTCAGGATTTCCCTGTAATTGACTGAATCAGGGAGTTTCTGGCTTGAAGTTCTTGGGTAGGATATTAATCCTGCAAGATATAAGGACTGGGCTGTTTTTAATGTGTTCAGCGGAGTTATTCCGTATAATCTATAGGCTTCTGTCTGCAAGGAAGTTAAATTAAAAGGGGGATTTGGCGGAAGAATCTGCTCTGTTTTTGAAGTTGTTGCATTTGCTTTTTTTCCTTTCAGATTTTTGAATTTATCAATCTCTTTTTTGTTGAATATATCTTTAATGTATTTTAATTCTAATTTTTCACTGCTTTTTTTGCCTTTTTTAGTCAGTTCAGAACTTTCTTTTTTCTGCTTAATTGTGATAAAAATCTGCCAGTAGGGCTTTGACTTGAATTTCTGAATTTTTCTCTCTTTCTGGACTATCAGATTTAATGTAGGGCCCTGCACTCTGCCCACAGACATTATTCTGAATTTTCCTGTTGTTTTTATAGCATTCATAAGCGCCCTTGAAAGATTTATTCCATAAAACCAATCCAGATAATGCCGCGTTTCTCCTGCAATTGCCTGCCCCCAGTTAATGCCTGGGGATTTTTCCTCATATGCTTTCTCCAGTTCCGGTGCAGTTAGTGTGGAGAACTTCATTCTGTTTGCATCTTTCTGCCCGCAGATAAATCTAACTATATTTAACCCAATAACCTCCCCTTCAACATCATAATCTGTGGCAACTGTCAGGCTTCCTGCATTTTTTGCAAGACTAAGAAGAACATCATAATATTTTTTTGTAAAATCTCCCTTTCTTACTAAATAATTCGGAGCCCAGCTTATTTCAAAAACAGGAAATTCTTTTGAGTTATTCTGCTTTAAAGTAAATAAATGTCCTACAGCACATGCAACAATTATTTTTCTCCTGTTTCTTTCAAGTTCATAATAAGAGACTCCCCTCAAATCTCTTCTGACAGGCTCCCCCAAAGCAGAGGAAATCTTCAATGCTGCCTGTGGTTTTTCTGTGATTATTAGTTCATAGCCCTTTTCCTTCAGCTTGATGCTCGGAATCTCTGTTGCTTTTTCTTTTTTCGGAGAATACTCTTTCTCTATGGTTTGTTTAGCAAAAATTTCTTCTTTTTTAATAGGTTTCTCAATACTATATTTTCTATCTTCTTCATCTATCGGAAAATATTCCTCTACAATACTTTCTTCTCGTGTTTTTCTCGATTTTTTTGGCATGATATTTAATTTTGTTAAGAAAGAGGGTTTTTATTATTTTTGGGTTATATGCTTTAGAGGATAATTATGCTTATAAATAATCTTGAACAATTTTTTGAATGGTTCAGGGATATTTAATGCATGCAAATAGCAGTTTTGAAAGATTTATGAGAAAGGTTGGTATGTTACCAAGTGGAGAAACTTATCAAATTTATATTCCTGAGGTAAATAGAATTTTGGGTTATTTTAAAAATAAAGATATGGATTTTTCAGATGCAAAATTCTATGATTTTGTTAAAGGTGAACTCCAAAATGAGTTAGATAATAAAGTTAAGAAAAATAAATTTATACTTAAAATTGAAATTAATAATAATACTTTGGACTGTTTAGCATCCTCTGAGAGAAATTTGAATTTAGCTAAGA
Organism: Candidatus Woesearchaeota archaeon; assembly: GCA_964473005.1. Classification (GTDB taxonomy): domain Archaea; phylum Nanobdellota; class Nanobdellia; order Pacearchaeales; family GW2011-AR1; genus JAFCEV01. The sequence goes on from CAYYME010000007.1 coordinate 4,990, forward strand.
AGAGGGTTGAAGAAGAATATAAAAATGTTCAGAATTTTTTAAAGAAATAGTTAAATTTCAAAAATCTTCGGCTTTCTGGAGACATTGATTACTTTTGTTTTTCCTATAGTTTCCTCAATCCCGCCTGCTTCATGGATGTGCGCTGCAATTAATACATTTGGATTAAATTCTTTTATGGCTTTGCTCACTGCTTTTGAGCCTAGAAAACCTGTGAATTCTGCTTTGCTTCCGCGGGGGTGCATGTGAGTTACCATGATTTTCTTTTTCAAGTCCTTGATTTTTTCATGCCCTTTTTTCAGAAGATTAAATATTTCTGATTCCTTGATTGTGTGAATTCCTATATCCCCCCCGCCTGCGCCAAAAACACCCAAATTTCCTTTTACAAAAGAATACCCATGGATATTTTTTGTCGGAGAATACATCTCTGCAAGAAAATCTGCTGTTGCAACAGACTCATGGTTTCCTGGAATTAGCAGCACCTGTTTTTTTGCCTTTAGAAAAGGACCGATTAGATTTTTTGTTGAAAGTTCTGCAAAAGTGAAATCTCCTGCAAGAATCACCAAATCCACATCTTCTTTTTTCGCTTTTTCAGCCAGTTTTTTTACAAGTCCTGTATCTCCGTGAATATCTCCTACTGCAAGAATCTTTGTTTTCTTTTCCATGAAAATAAATGAATATTTTAGTTAATAAAAGTTCTGAAAATGCAGATTTTCACTCAGAAGTTGTAGTAAATCTATCTATTCCAAAACATTTAAAAATACACCACTATCTGAATATATACATTAAATCACATATATCCAAATGAGTCCAATGAAAGACAACTTTGATATCTTTTTCAGAAGAAAGCCTGCTTTGATGCTGGTTTCTCTGAAGAAAAATACAAGAATGAGATATGGAAGTATTTTGGCTAAGGAAGTAGATTGCACATACAGCCACGCAGTTAAAATTCTGCAGACTTTGGAAGATTTGAAATTGGTGGAGTTTGAAAAAAAGGGGCGAATAAAATTAATAAAGCTCACCAAAAAAGGAAAATCTGTTGCGGATGCGATTGAAAATATTCAAGAACTAATAAGATAATCCTAAATACTGCCCCAAAGAGAAATCTTTTAATAATTATTATGTAATTTACAAAACTTTTAAATAAGTTGCTGTCTTGCTAATTTTAATTAAAAGAGGTAAAAATGGTAAAAAGGAAAAAACCAAAGACTGGAAGAGCAAGAAAAAAACCGGGAACAGGAGGAAAAGGAGATTATTATAGGATTGTTGTCAGGTCAAAAGATTCCTTTAAAACTTTTCGAGTGCATAATGTCGGTGGAAGGGATGGTGCAGAAAGGCTTGCTGGAAGAAGGATTAATGGTTCTTGGGATACTCAGGCTTGGCTCATACCAAAAAATAAGGCACATGTTTCAGGGGGGACTTTAGTCGGAAACACAGCTGGAATCAAAAACATCCTTTCAAAACTTGGTTCAAAACCACGGAAAGTAAAAGGAGATATTTTTAGGGCAAAACCCCGAAAAAACATAGCTGAAAAATCAAAGCCAACTCCAAAGATGAAGCGTGCGCAAAAAAGGAACATAAAAAAAGCTCAGGCAGTAAGGAAAAGGAAGGGATAACTACATTCTCACCTTAGTGCTCACGATTGATGGCTCAAATCCGTCGTAACTCAGGATTTTCGCTAATAAAATATTTCCACGAAAAAAATCTGCGAAACGCGATTTTGGGGTTAATCAATAAGCGAGTGAAACGAGCGAATAATATTCATTGAAATAAAAAATGGTTCTTCAATACAAGCCAAAAGGCGAAACTCAGTGGAAGAAATATCCTGGAAAGAATAAAATGAAAATTCCTGTTTCTAAGTGTGATTTTAGATTATTGAATGAGGCAAAAACCAAAGTGCTTGTTGAAAAAGGAAGTTATGCCAGAGTTATGAAGAGATTTCGTCAGATTGAGTTCTTTAAGCATAAGGGATAGAAATATAAATTAATTATTTCTAATAAAATAAATGGCTCCGTAGCTCAGCCTGGTTAGAGCACCGGACTCTTATGATAAAGGTTTTTCAAAGAAATCCGGGTGTCGAGGGTTCAAATCCCTCCGGGGCCATCACCTATACTCTCTACTCAAATATAGCGCTTCTTGATATGAAAGATAGTTTCACCTATATTCTCGCCAGGTGAACTCGCACTTTGTGCATTTGAAGAATTTTGTTTCTGCTTCATCGCCTGAACGGGTCTGGACTGTCCAGAAAAATGCATCTTCGTTTCCGCACTTTTTGCATTTTTCCTTGACAATAGGAAGAATCTGCATATCTTTTCCTAAGACAATGCCTACTTCTTCTTTTCTTTCAATTTTTTCAGAAGTGCTTATCTTTATTTTTTCTTTTGCAGCATAATTGCATCTCGCACAGCCATATTTCTTTCTCTTTTGTATTAACACAGCGCCGCATTTAGGACAAAATTCCATCTTTTTTATTTTACCTAACTGATGTATCCTTTAAAAAGGTTTGCAATCTTAATCTATTCTTACCCGCCCTTTTTAATGCAGGATAAGTTTAGCCAAGCAAATCTTAATAATCGACTATAAATTATCTTTTTTCATTAACAACCTTTTACTTAACAATTTTCCACTTTCAATTCTCATAACAGAAGCCCCTCTCAGCAGGAGTTCTTAAATGTTCAAAGAATATCAATTTTGCCCAGCCCAGAGAAGGGACAATCCTAAACACAGCTTTTCCGACTATTTGTTCTTCTATTATATTATTTTCAAAACTCAGCTGCCCGTTATTATTGTCGCCGATTGTTGAGAAAATGTAATCTCCTTCTTCAGTTTTAATGCCAATAATCCTGTGAATTACAGGATTTTGCTGTCCTGCGTCGAAAATTATTATATCCCCGACTTTGAGTTTTTCAGGTTTTGTTCCGACTATGAAAAGAATATCTCCTTTGCTGAAGCCTCTTTTGAAATTAAAATCCTGAAAATTTGATTTGCTGATTGAAAGGGAAGCATATTTATTATCATGTCTTTCCCACCAATTATCAAAGCCTGAGAAAACATTACCTTTGTGATACATACTGCAGGATTCTACAATTGCCATGGGCAGTTCTGTTCCTGTTACAAGATTCATGAATGGAAAGAAAATGAATTTTATCACGATAAATAAGAATATTAATGAAATTATCCAGCCTTTGATGCTGTTGTCTTTCCAGACAATAAACCAGAATTTTTTAAGAAACTGCCTGAATTTGCTTCTGGAACCACCTTCTTTGTTCATTTAATTATAGAGGAGAATGAGTTTTTAAAATCTTTTATAAGTGTATTTTTAATTTTTATTTCTATCCTTAAATATTTCTTTTTCACCGAAATATTTAAATAGTATATCTTTGTGTGTATATACAATAGGTATACACAAATCATACCTTCTTTCACTCGCCACATTTCCAAAAGATTTGTGGCTCATGTTCAAAAAATGGCAGATTATAAGTTAGGAACTGGCAATCAGAATTATTTATCTGGAAGTTATAATGGAAATAGTCTTAGTGATAATCTGTATAATAGCATAGTAAAATATATACCAAGAGGGGGTCATCTAGGAGATTATAGCTCTTTAAAGTAAAAAATTAAAATGGCAGCAGATATATTCGACAACACAATTCTCTGCAAAAAATGCAGCAGCAAAATGCAGAAAGGACAGGCTGTTAAAAACGGATTTGTTTTCAGAATTATGGTTTGTCCTAAATGCGGAGAGAAGTTAGTTCATCCTGTTGACGAGCAGGAATATGAAAGATACATAACTTTAAAAAATAAAGAATTCAGAGTAAAAATGAGGCTGGTTGGTAACAGCTATGCAGTTTCAATTCCAAAAGAAATTGTCTCATTTATGAACGAGCAAAAAAAAATGATGGATGAAATGGTAAAGTTATGTTTTGAGGATTTCGGAAGATTAAGTTTAAATTTTGAGGATTTTAAGAATAAAAATTTAAATGCAAGAGTTATCAAAGCAAAAGAGTATAAAGTTGTTAAAGATAATAAACCTGTTCTGCATGTTAAACAATTTGCAGATTCTGCAAATCCATCACATAATAAAACATTTTTAATTAAAAAAAAGAATAAAGAAGACTAAATATGGCAAAAAAAGAAATTCAGCTTAAAGTTGTTGAGGCTCTACAGGATGATGCATACAAGGGAATTGCGCGGATTGATTCAGAAATGATGCGGGAGATTGATGTGAGGCGCGGAGATGTAATTATGATTAATGGGAACAGGGCGACTGTTGCAATTGCAGACAGGGCTTATCCTGCTGATGTCGGAGAAAGCATTATAAGAATAGACGGTATTCTGAGAAGAAATGCAAAAACAGGAATAGGAGATGTTGTGAAAGTCTCCAAAGCAGAAGTTAAAGAGGCGAAAAAAATAATGATTGCCCCTGCGCAAAAAGGAATTATGATTCAGGCTGATTCTGAAAGTCTGAGAAACGGTTTGCTCGGACGAACTGTTGTTAAGGGAGACATTGTTGTTCTTGGCGGAGTTCAGAGAAGAAGGGATTTATTTTCCGAAATGGGGCTCGATGAGGAGTTTGGGAATATATTCGGGGAAGCATTGGGAAACATGGGTTTTGGAAATCTTGGCGGAGGAATTTCCCAGATTAGATTCTTGGTTGTTTCTTCAAATCCTAATCAGCCAGTAAGAATAACAGAGAACACAGAAGTTACACTTAATCCAAAGGCAGTTGAAATCACAGACGAGAAAATTCCAGAAATAACTTATGAGGATATTGGGGGGCTTTCAGATGAAATTAAGAAAATAAGGGAAATGGTTGAGATTCCTCTGAAGCATCCTGAAATTTTCCAGAGACTTGGAATAGAGGCACCTAAAGGTGTTTTATTGCACGGTCCTCCTGGAACAGGAAAAACTCTTTTGGCTAAGGCTGTTGCAAATGAATCAGAGGCAAATTTCATTTTGCTGAATGGGCCTGAGATTATGTCAAAATTTTACGGGGAAAGCGAGAAAAAAATCAGGGACATTTTTGAAGAGGCTGAGAAAACCGCACCTGCAATTATTTTTATAGATGAAATAGATGCTATTGCTCCGAAGAGAGAGGAGGTTACAGGAGAAGTTGAGAGAAGAGTTGTATCCCAGATTTTAACTATGATGGATGGTTTGAAATCCAGAGGAAAAGTTATTGTAATTGGGGCAACAAACAGAGTTAATGCACTTGATCCTGCACTGAGACGTCCGGGAAGATTTGACAGGGAGATTGAGCTCGGAGTTCCTGATAAAAACGGAAGATTGGCTATATTAAAAATTCATACTCGTGGAATGCCTTTAACTAAAAATGTGAAACTCGAAGAGATTGCTTCTGTTACACATGGTTTTGTCGGCGCTGATTTGGAAGCGCTTTCCAAGGAAGCTGCAATGAGTGTTTTAAGAAAACTACTGCCGCAGATGAAACTCGACGGAGAAGAGCAGATTCCTCCTGAAATTCTGGAAAAACTTATTGTAAAGCATGATGATTTTATAGATGCTCTGAGAATTGTCCGTCCTTCTGCAATGAGGGAGGTTCTTGTTGAAACACCAACTGTTGGATGGGAATCTGTAGGTGGCTTGGATAAAGTGAAGCAGGAACTTATAGAATCAATTGAATGGCCCCTTAAATTCCCTGAAAGTTTTGAAAGACTGGGCATACGTCCGTCAAGGGGAATTTTGCTTTATGGTCCGCCCGGAACAGGAAAAACTCTTTTGGCTAAGGCTACTGCAAAAGAAGCAGAGGCAAATTTTATTCAGGTTAAAGGTCCTTCACTTCTGAGCATGTGGGTTGGTAAATCAGAAGAAGGAGTGAGAAAGATTTTTGAAAGGGCGAGACAGGTTGCACCCTGCATAATTTTCTTCGACGAGATAGATGCTCTTGCAGGAAGAAGGGGAATTGAGCAGGGAACAAAAGTTACTGAAAGGGTTTTGAATCAGCTGCTTGCAGAAATGGACGGGCTTGAAGATTTGAATGATGTTTTAATAATTGGCGCGACAAATCGTCCTGATATGCTGGATCCTGCTTTGCTGCGTCCGGGAAGATTTGACAAGATTTTGTTAGTCAATGCTCCTGAAGAAGAAGGAAGAATAAATGTTCTGAGAATACACACAAAAGATATGCCTTTAGGTGAAGGCAAAAAGAAATTGAATGATAAGGAAAAAGAGAAATTTCTTGAAGAACTTGCAAAGAAAACAGCAGGTTATACTGGCGCTGATTTGGAGGCTCTTGCAAGAGAGGCTGCGCTTCTTGCTCTTCGTGAATCTATCAAGGCAGAATTGGTAAAGAACAAGCATTTTGAAGAAGCCCTGAAAAAAGTAAAGCCGAGTGTCAACAAGTCAACAATTGAAGTTTATAAAAAGGTTGAGGAAAATTTTATCAAGTCTGCAAAATCAGCCATGACTCAGGACAGCAGTTATTTGGGGTGATTTTGTAGTATAATAATTTTTATAAAAGATTTAATTATCTTTTGTTATGGAAAATAATGTTAATTTAGAAGGACTTTCAGAAGAAGAAGCATCTGAATTATGTTCAAAATTATTAGGTGCCTGCAATCAAAGTATTACTGAGATTAAGAAGATTATTAATGATAATATTAATTATTGTCATGCATTGGATAGTTTTGCTAAGAAATATCCCTACCTATTTAATAATTATCTCTTATCTAAAAATTAATCTAATAAGTAGTTATCTTAGGCAATTCCTCACTCGTAACTCTCATACCTTCTTCATCAATTAAAATTGTATTTTCTTTCTGGCTGACTTTTCCTTTCCCGCTATCAATTAACTGCGGAAAATGATGCAGATTCCCGTTTTCTTCCAACTGCTTTAGTCCGAATAAGGATTTTGCCCCGAATTTTTTCACGAGCCATCTTGAGCAAAACGGAAGAGTCTGATATTCTTCCTCGATAAATCCTAAAATTTCCCTTGCAATCGGACTTCTTAGATTTTTGGTGTTTAGCAGCATGTAAATTCCAGAAGGCTTTCCATCATAAACTCTTCCTGAGCCGTTAGTTGCAAATGGTTCAATTGCATAAAGCCCCTCTTTTATTGGAAATTCTCTCTTTTCATCAACATTCGGAATGTTTAATCCTGCGTGCAGTTCATACTGTTTCATTTCATGTCCTGATAAATTAATAATAGGAGAAAACCCTTTTGATTTAATTGTTTCTTCTATAACTTTTCCAATTTGGTTTGTAGTTAGTTCACCATCCACCCCGCCGCCACCAAGCGAATTTTTAATTAAGTTAACAGCACCATCTAATGCCTTTTGACTAGCAATTATCAATTTTTTATTTTCTTCGTTATTTTCCAAATCAAGAGAAAAAGCAGTATCAGCAATCCAGCCGTCAACATGAACCCCCAAATCAACTTTCAGCAATCCAGATGCAAGAGTTTCGTCATCGTGGCTAGGAGTATAATGGGCAGCAATTTCATTTATTGAGAGATTTGTTGGAAAAGCAAGTTTGCCCCCGAGTTCAATTATCTTTGCTTCTATTTTTTCTGCAATTTTCAGTAGAGGCATATCTTTTTTTATGAAAGTTCTTGCATACTTTTTAACTTCTGCTGCAATTTGCCCTGCTTTGAGGATTGACTGAGTGTTCATTTTATTTAATTGATAAATATATTATAAGGATTATCATCAGCGCTAGTATAGTAATTCCTATTATTTTATTTATTAGAGACATTTTTATTTTAACTTTTTTTCCTGTTTTTTTTAATGGCAGTACCGGTTCATATTTTTGTGTTCCCGGATTAAATTCCATTTTTGGTTCAATAAATTTTGTTCTTTTGTTTTTCTTGTTCATCTTCCCTTCAATCTCCTTGTTTTTGGGATGAAATTTGTTATTTTTTCTTCAGAAGCTTTTCCGCATCCCAAAATATCTCCTTTATGTTCCATAATGATAAAGCCTGTTTTCCCTGTTTTAATATTTAACTCCTGCCCCATCATCCATTTTTCTGCCTGTTCTTTGTTTAATTCAAAGATATTCTTCTTTATCTGGTTTTTTAGTATTTGCGCTCCTTCAATGCTCAACCTGAATTCCCTGTTAATTTCTTTTGCAAAATAAACTCCGATTGTTTCCAGAAAAGCAAGTTCTGCTAATTTCCTTATTTGCTTTTCATTGAAGTTTCCTGTAAATAGGAAGATTTTTTCTCCCCTCTTTTTTATTAAAATTCCTGAAATTTGGTTTATGCCGAACTGCTCGTTTAGTTTTTTTTCAATTTCCTGTTTTTCATTTGAATTTAGGATTTTCAGATAATTCATTTTAATTCTTTGATGAATTTATTTAATTGTGATTTTTTTGTGAATATTAATGTTTTCTTGTTGAATTTTTTTGATAATCTTAAATGCTTTAAGAAGTAATCATTTGGATAAGTATATGCATAATTCATTAATTTGAATATCTCTTTTATTTTTCCTGCCCCTTTTTTTGCTTTATCTCTTTTAATTTTTCTTTTTAAATATCTAAAAAAAATTTTTCTTGCAATAATGATAAAAGGTCTTTTTAGAATAATAGTTAAATCTGATTTTTCTATTGCCGGGTTTATCCACGGGTGGGCATATGAGCCTTCTATTATCCATCTCTTATTTTTGTCAAGTATCTCCCTGAGTTTTTGATTTCTTTTTGACAGAGATATTTTTTTATATGAGTCTTCTCTGAATGTAATATCATCTAAATCAAAATTCGGAATTCCTAACTTTTTGCTTATTCTTTTTGCAAAAAAAGTTTTTCCACTTCCAGGAGGACCCATTATATAAATTTTTAAAATTTTCATTTTACCCTCCTGAATTTTGCAATGAAAAATCCTTCTGTATTGTTGTCCTGCGGGTAAATTCTGCAGGATTTTTCTACTTGTGGATTGTAATCCCCACCCGCCCACCCAGTTAATCCCTGACGGCATTTAACTGGCAACTTTACTTCCTCTATTCTAATTTTATCTCCGAATTTTTCCAAAATATAATCTACAACTTCTTCATTTTCTTCTGGTGCATGCGTGCATGTTGAATATATAATCTTTCCTCCAATTTTTAATATTTCAAAGGCAGATTCAAAAAGTTGCTTTTGAATTCTTGACAGCCGTTTTATTGTATTTATATTCCACATAAGATAGGTTGCAGGGGTGCTTCTCAAAGTTCCCTCTCCTGAGCAGGGAGCATCAAGAATAATTTTATCAAAGCGAAAATTTTCTTCCCTGAATTTTTTGCACAAAACTCTCCCGTCTTTTCTGGTAGTTATTGTATTTGTTGCTCCGCATCTCCCGAGATTGGATGCAAGTATTTTTAGCCTTCCTAAACTGAGTTCGTTTGCAATGATTGTTCCGGTATTCTTCATTTCTGCTGCAATCTGTGTTGTCTTGCTTCCTGGAGCAGCGCATAAATCTAAAATTATTTCATTTGGTTTTGGCTGAAGAGCAATAACAGGGAGCATACTTGCAAGTTTCTGAATATAATAATACCCTAAAAGATGCTCTATTGCTCTTCCGAGTTCTCCTGGCAATAAATCTGATTCAACAATCATAACTTCAGAATAATTTTTCCATGGCTGTTTTATTTTCCAGCCTTTTTTTTCCAGTTTTATTTTTAATTTTTCAGGAGAAATTTTTAAAGTGTTAACTCTGATGGATTTTACAGGTTCTTTTTCCAGAATTTTTTGATAATCTTCAAAATCCTCTTTAAGAAGAATTTTCATTCGTTCAACAAATAATGGTTTAGGAGAATATTTTTTCATAGTCCTAAAAATCATTCAGGCAGGTTTGTTTTTTCCCTGAGATAATGTCTTTTAAATTTATGTTAAAAACCTGAAATATATTTTCAACAGCAGGAAGAATCTGATGATTCAGATAATATTCAATATTATACTCCCCTTTTTCGTCAGGCAATTTCACTTTCTCCCTCACAAGTTTCTTTTTGCCTTTTGTTTCGGCTATATAATACTCTATAAGTGATTCATCTATGGGTAATTTTTTCTCCTGCATTTTTCTTGCAGCAATAACATGGGGGGATATTGCCTTGTATTCAGAAATTGGTTTTTTCAGTTGAGTCCTGATTATCATCTGTTTTTTATCAATCTTTCTCTCTTTTATCTGCTTTACGATATTTATTATGTAATCAAGTGCTTTTTTTTCATTTCCTTCCTGAAGAATCATCTTTATCACATTGTTCTGAACCTGCCTTGCCAGTCTGCACCAATCTCTTCTCACTGTTTCAAACCCGCGGATTTTTATTTTACTGCCTTTGCTGATGAGGGCATATTTCTTTTTTGCCCCAAATTCTCCTGTTCTTTTTGTCACCCAGATACCTCTTTTATAAAAATCTTCAAGTTCAAGTTCCATTATTCCCGGTAATTCATCATTAAGCCTCTTTAAGAAATCGAAAGTTTGCTCTTCTGTTTTTTTACTCATTAAAAATGCAATTGAATCTGTGTCAGAATAAATCACTTTAAAGCCTTCCTGGTTTATTTTGTCAATAGATTCTTTTATTGCCTTTCTTGCAAAAGCTGCTGTTGCTGCTGCAGCCTCTTCGCAATAATATCTTGCTCCGAAAAATCCCTGATAACCATAGGAAGCATTTGCTAAAAGCTTAAATGCATTGCTTCTGGCATTTTTTATTGCATCTGGTTTTTGTTTTAATTCCTGTTTGTATTTTTTTCTCTTTTCAATTATTTCTTTCAGCATTTCCGGGAAAAATCCGGATTTTTTTTCAAAGTACACTTTTTTCCCGAGAGCCTCTATGCTATATGAATTTTTTTCTGATTTTTCCAAGAGGGTGGATTTTGACAGGTTATATGTTACAATAACGCTCCCGTAACTTGAAGTAAAATCAAAGATGCATATATCCTCATATAATCCGGGTTGTGGCTGAAAAACAAATGCTCCTTCATATTTCTCTCTTTTTCTTCTCCCCCCTATCTCATCATAAGTCGGGCGTTTTTCAGGAATCTCATTAAATTTATGAAGATTGTGCAGTATGTAGGATTCAACATTTTTGGACATGCCATTTCTGGATATATTGAATATTGGTTCCTGCATTATCTTTGAAAATTCAAGCAAGTCAGGCCAGAATTTCTCAAATAAATTAAATGTCAGAATTGAATCCTGCAGATTATATTCAAAATATTTTTCCCAGTCTTTTCCATCAAGTTTTGAAGAATGTTTTATCTCAAAATCCTTTTTTCTTTCATTTAAAAATTCATTTGCAACTTCATTCAGGGAGAGGGTTTCTGACTGCATATACTGGGAATAAGCGGTTTCTATAAACCTCAATAAATCAATATGGCAGATTCCGCTAATTTCCGCTGTTGTGAAAATCCCCCTGTGAAATTTAACTGGGGAATCATCTAATCCGAGGTTCAGTTTTATATTGTGTTTTTCTGCCCTTGCTTTCAGATATGGGATATCAAATCCGTCTGAAAAATAACCTGTGAGAAAATCAGGGGATATTTTTTTTACATATTCGACAAATCTTTCTATTAATTCTGCTTCATCTTTAACATACTCAACATATTCTAATTTTTTATTGGTTTTTTTCCAGGTGATTACTTTTCTTAATTTATCAGAAACCAGAGAAATCATCAAAATTTCCCCTTCTCCAATCTTTAATTCATCTGTCTCAATATCAAAAGCCAGGACTTTTGGGGTAAAATCTTTTTCAGATTCAATTTTTTCTATAGTTTCTAATTTTATGCAGATATCCGCATCTATATTTGAAATCCCCCCAAATCCGTCGCCGGTTATTATCTCTCCTTCAATTTCATACCAGCTTAGCGGGATTAACTGTTTTTCTGTTATGTAGTGTGTGGTATAACCCAAATCATACCCCCTTCTTTTTTCTATTTCAGGCATATCCAGTTTATCAGCAACATCATGCAAATCCTTGTAGTTGGTTGCAAAGATTTTCAGGGCTTTGACTGGTTTTCCAAGAAAATTCCTGCTATGCATTTCAACTTTTTCAACTTCTGTCTGCCTTCCTTTTATATCAAGTTTTATTTTTTCTATTTTCTTGATTAATTTATCTATTTTTTCTTCTGGCAGATTTTCCTTTAAAATTGCCCATAGGTAGACAGGACAGGAATCCACTATGCAGATTCTTTTTCCTTTGTCATCTCTGCCTATGATTTTGGCATAGTTCCTGCCTTCAAAATCAAAGTAGTCATAGTCTATCGGAATAAACTGCATTTTCATAATTTTAGAAGGGGGAAGAGTTATTTAAAGGTTAAGAATTTTTAAAATCAAAAGATTTATATATAACTGAATAGTAGTTACATTATGGATAAAATTAGATATAATCAGGATAAAGACCCCAGTGGAGCAATAGGACTTTCTTTGGCAGACAATGTTATACTGAAGTATGATTCTATTGAAAATGCTCCAAAGTTGATAAATAAAAAGACAAGCCCTCTTGAAAAGACTATTGAAATATTAAAGACAACTCCAGTTGACCTTGTGAATTTTGGAACCGGGTATGTATTTGAAAGGATTCTTAATAAGATAGCAAAGACAGGATATATAATTGAAAATGCCGAGGGTGTTCAAATTGAAAATTTTTCCAGACTTGATGGTCCTCAAAAACGTGAAATTTATCTTTCCCTGAAAAGGAAGCTTATCACAAATAATGAGTAGAATAATTTAGTTAACTATTTATATTTCTTCAACCTCTATTATTTGCTAAAATGGGACTTAATATTCGGGACATAATTCCCCGCAAGGAAATTGAAATCTCAGACTTAAAAGGAAATCTGGTTTGCGTGGATGCCTATAACACCCTTTATCAGTTTTTATCAACAATAAGGCAGCCTGACGGCACTCCGCTGATGGACAGCAAAAAAAGAATAACGAGCCACTTGTCAGGAATTTTTTACAGAAACATCAATTTGCTGGCAGAAGGAATAAAGATGGTTTATGTTTTTGACGGCAAGGCTCCTGAACTGAAGTTAAGGACTCATAAAAACAGGGAAGCAGGAAGAGATACTGCCAGGAGCAGATATGAAGAGGCAAAGCAGAAAGAAGATTTGGAATCAATGAGGAGATACAGAAGCCAGTTAACGCGTCTTGACGAGGAAATGCTGAGAGAGAGCAAGGAACTTTTGGAAGCCATGGGGATTGCAGTTGTTCAGGCACCAGGTGAAGGAGAAGCAGAGGCAGCTTATCTCTCCAGAACAAAAGAAAATGTTTATGCAGCAGTGAGCCAGGATTATGACAGTCTGCTCTTCGGAGCAACTAGATTAATTCAGAATCTGACTCTTGCAAGGAAAAGAAAAACTTTCAGCGGCTGGGTTGAGATAAATCCTGAGATGATAGAACTGCAGAGAGTTTTGAATCTTCTGGAGATAAATTTAGACCAGCTGATTTGCCTGGGAATTCTTGTGGGAACAGACTACAATCCAAAAGGGGTTCCCGGAATAGGGCAGAAAAAGGCGCTGGATTTGGTGAAAAAATACAAGCAACCGGTTTTGATATTCAAGAGTGTTTGGGAACAAATAAATAATCTGCCTGAAGAGGACAAATTTGACTGGACAGAAATATTTGAATTGTTTCACAAGCCAAAAGTAAGTGATGCAGAATTCAAATTCAGGGAAATTGATGAAGACAAGATAAAAGAAATTCTTGTTGAGAGACATGATTTTTCAGAGGAAAGAGTGAACAAGCAGCTGGAAAAACTCAGGGAGGTTGAAGAGAAGAGGAAGCAGAAAGATTTGGGAAAGTGGTTTTGATTATCTCCTTCTCTTTTTAAATCTCTTTGTTAATTTTTTATAATATTCCTTTTCCCAGTCTTTTTTTCTCTTTTTCCTGAAAATAAGCCAGAGAAGAAAGATTATTGCTGCTATTGAGACAATATAAATAAGTATATTTGAAATATTAAATCTGTAAAAAAAAGCTTCTATATCCCATGCAGAGCGGTTTATCCCATATACTATGAGAAGAGACATGCAAAGGGCAATAACTCCTGCAACTGCTTTATTTGGCTGGTGATATTCATTTCTGAAAATTTTGGATAATACATAATATAAAAAAGCGAAGAAAACCAGGAACAAAACAGCCAAAATCATTGTAGAAGGTTCTATCCAGTAAAAGAAATTGCTCAGGGAGGAATAACCATTATAGGCACTGGTGAAATTCATTGAAATTAGTCCAGCCAGAATAGATAACCAACTCTTTTGCATAATTGGATTAAGAAACATATTTTTATAAACTTATCTTAATGAAGACAAATATTTATAAATCTAAAAAGCATAATTTAGACATGAAGAAAAAGGGTGGAAAGAAGCATAATTCTAAAAACCAAAAATTTCTGGCTGTGGCAGTTATTGCTGTTTTTCTTATCTTTGCAATTGCACTGGCTTTTGTGAATGTAAGTGTTAATGAATCGTCAGTTACTGGTGCAGTTGTTACAGGACTAGGAGGGGGGAATTTTGGAAACTTTTTACAGAAGTGGATGGATGGGAGTATGGATCCGACAATTATCAAATACATGTTTTTTATTATATTAACTGTATTAATTTACAGCATTTTCTCTTCTGCTAGTTGGCCAACTAAAGCCGGAGCAAGGTGGTTAATTGCAATTCCTGTTGCTTTTGTTGCCATAGCATTTTTAACTCCTGCACAGCTTTATGCAGCACTGACAACTTATGGTGCTCTGGCTCTTACGCTTATTGTAGTTCTTCCTTTTGCAATAATAGTTCTTTTTTCTTCACAAATTCTTCAGGGAAAATTAAGTGTGCCAAAGATTTTGTTTCAGTTAATTATATGGTATTTTTATCTGGCTTTCCTTATTTATCTATTAATTAGTGCGTTTTTCAGAAAAGGCATGGTGTTTGATTTAGGAGTTATAATAATAATTGGTGTAGGTGTGCTGGGCTCTCTTTCGATTATCATCTTTAATAAGGGATTCAGACATTGGATAAGAAATATTGGAAGAGAGATAACCCAGGAAATTACAGAAGATATTGGCACAGCTGCAGCAGCAGGAAGAAAACTGACTGAATCACATACATAAATCTTCCCACAAGATTTAAATGAATTGATTTCTAATTTTTTTAACCAAAAGATATTTAAATAATGTTATTTAATGTTATTTAATGGTATTAAAAACTTTTAATCTTGATGAAGAGACTTATAAGAAGTTTTCTAAGTTTTGCAAAGAAAACGGGCTTAGTATGAGCAAACAGGTTAATTTCTTTATAGAGGCACAAATGACAGAAGAACCTGAAGTTCGGGAGGAATATCTGAAAAAACTTGACAGAATTAGGAAGGGAAAGTTTATTAGAGTTGAAAACCTCAATGAAATATTATGAGTTACATATTGGAAATTAGCGATAAGCTTAAAAAAATTTTTGCTAAAATAAAAAAGAGAGACAAATTTCATGCTGAAATTCTTAAAAGAAAGATTAGGCAAATACTTGATAATCCTTATCAATTTAAACCATTAAGAGGGAATATGAAAGGAGCAAGAAGAGCCCATATTGGAAAAAGCTTTGTTCTTACTTATGAGATAACTGAAAATGATAAAATTATAAGGTTGTTGGATTATGATCATCATGATAAAATTTATAGAAAATGAGAAATATTAATTCCTATGACTTGCTTGGAAGTGTTGCAGTTGTGAAATTTCCTTTGGGCTTTAAAAAATCTGAAAAGAAAAAATTTGCTGAACAGTTGTTAAAAGAGCAAAGAG
>CAYYME010000008.1:0-19928 GCA_964473005.1 Candidatus Woesearchaeota archaeon
TTTTTGCTCCCTCTTTCAGGATTTTCAGATTAATCTGAACAATTGCAGGGGAGATGATTTTTCCTCTCACTGTTTTTCTAAGTCTCAGCCCTTTTGGCTTTGGATTGGATAATTTTTTCTTTCCCTCTCTTTTTGGATGCCTGTGCATGGCTTTTCCATAAGTTAAAAGGATTTTTTTCAGCCCTATTCCTTCAACTTCTTTCATTGCAGTAAAACCTGCTTTGTCGCTTGCGCCCCTGATTTCAAATTCATATCCTTCAAGTTCAGGGGAAATTTCCTTTCCGTCCACCTTGTCGTGGAGCGCTTTTTCAAGCAAAGCTTCAGCTTCTGTTTCCAGCTTGTAAGTTTTTCCTGATTTTTCCGCAATGTTTATCTTGAACATGGTAAATTGTATGGTAAAAGGTTTTTAAAGTTTGTTAAAGAATTATCTCAGTTTAAACACAGCAGTAATCTGCCCATAGATTTCCTGTTCTCCTGGTTGAATGCTTGTTGCAGCTACTTTTGCTTCTTGAGCTTCCTCTGCTAAATCCATTCCTTTGGCAGAATAAACATTCCAAGGAGAATAACCAAAATTACTTGTAGAGACTGAGACAAGCCTTCCGACTTTCTTATCTAATCCCTCTGCAATTGCTTCTGCTTTCATTCTCGCGTCTTCTGCTGCTAATTGCATTGCTTGTGCTTTATACTGGTTTTGTAATTCTGATGTTAACT
This sequence comes from Candidatus Woesearchaeota archaeon, assembly GCA_964473005.1. Classification (GTDB taxonomy): domain Archaea; phylum Nanobdellota; class Nanobdellia; order Pacearchaeales; family GW2011-AR1; genus JAFCEV01. The sequence goes on from CAYYME010000008.1 coordinate 712, forward strand.
CAAAGTTTATGTAATTAATTCCTGCTCCTGCTTGTGTTCCAGCATCTATAATCTGCCCTATCTTTTCTGTTTCTTGTGTTGAGATTTCTACTTTTATTGAATGTGTTGCTATGTAGCCCTTTTCAACTCTTTTATTATTTATCCAGTCATAATCTTGATAAACATTATAATTTTGGGTAATTATTTTTTCTTCATCTATCCCTAAGCTAATTAAAGAATCTTTTAATTCTTCTACAATTTCTGAATTTGCTTCGCTTGCTTCTGAGGTTGTATCCCCTGAAGTTTCTACATAAAAATAAATACCTACTAAATTAGGCATAGCATCTATTGTTGCAGAACCTTCAACATTTATGGTGTTTGTTGCAAGAGGATTCTTTACAGCAATTAAGATTATTATTGCAATTATAATGAATGTAGCAGAGATAATTAATGTTTTTCTTAATGATTCTTTTGACATGATTATTTATTGGAATAAGTATTTTTTAAAGTTATTGTCCCCAATCAGCCTTTGTTTTTCTCTTTATTTCCGCGATTTCCTTATGCAAATCACTGCGTGGATTTGTATCCGCAGGATTTATTCGAGGACTATGGAAATTTCTTTATTTTAGAAATTTCCTGGAGAATTTTCATCTCATTCTGTGAAAGCAAGTCCTTGTTCTTTTTGAAATTCCTGAACTGAGATTCTGAAATGTCTGAATACAAGCTTTCCTCTTCCTTTATCTGCCTTTCATAATTTATTCCGGGAAGAGAAACTGCAACTTCCATCCCTTCTTTTGCTTCCTCCACAGATTTGTTTTCTGACTGAATGTTTTTTATTCTCCCGGATTTCTCCCCCTTTGGATTAATCAGGCTTAATCCTGAGATTAATTTCCCTGCTTCAACTCTCACGCCGAATATTGCGGGCTTTGTATTCCTGAAAACATACTGGTGCAGAATTTTCAGTTTGCAGATTGTTGTCAGCCCCATTAATCTTTTTTTCTCAATCTCTTTTCTCTTTTCTGTCCTGAAATCAACCAAATTTTCAATCAGCTTGTAGACAACATCATCAGTTAAAATTTTTATCTTTGCCCCCTGTTCTTTTAGCAGTTCATTTGCCTCTTCATCAATTTTAACGTTAAAGCCGGCAATAACTGCATCCACTTCATTTATTTCCAGATTTGCTTTTGCGGAGATTATGTCTGCCTTGTTTATGTTTCCTATTCCCGCCTTTACAACAGAAACATTTTCCTGTTTCAGCATTGTGAGAAGGGCTTCAAGGCTTCCTAGGGAATCTGCTTTTGCTATTATTCCCTGCCTGGATGTTTTAATGCTCTCGGAAATTTCTTTTTTAAAACTCTCTTTTAATTCTTTAATATTATTTTTGAAGATTTCAAAAGGCATGCCGGGCAGAACTTCTTCTTTTTCAACCAGCTGCATTCTTATTCCTGTTGAAGCTGTGACTTCTTCCTTTGGCCTGAATCTTGCGCATAAGGGCTCTATTTCCTCAAGGATTCTTATTTTTGTAATCAGAGGTTCTTTTTCTGTGTCAAAACTTGCAATTGCTATTTCATCAGATTTTTTTAATTCTCCGTCATACAAAATTGCCTCTATATAATTTGTTGATTTCTCTTTTTTTATTTCAAGGAGCACCCCTCTTGGCTCTTTTCCCAGTTTTAATTTATTAGATAGATATTTCTGGCTTAATCCGCAGAGCATCATGATTAATTCAGGAATCCCTTCCCTGGTTCTTGCAGAGCAGGGAATAAGAGCTATTTTTTTTGTGAAGTCCTGAATATTGTAAAACAAGTCTGCATCAAAGCCGTGGTTTTGCAGAGAGCCGATTAAAGAGAGGTATTTTTCGTCAAAAAATTGCTTAACATTCTGCGTCTGTGATTCAATGCTTTTTTTCAGATCCTCATCCAGTTTTCTCCAGCCTGAAATATTGTCTATCTTGTTTAGGGCAATAATGAAAGGAGTTTTGTGAAGTTTTAGTATCTGAATAACTTCTGCTGTCTGGGGCTTTATCCCCTCGTTTATGTCAATCACAAGAATTGCCAAATCTGCAAGGCTTCCCCCTCTTTTTCTTAAATTTGTAAAAGCAGCATGTCCTGGTGTATCTATCAATAAAAAACCCGGGATATTCAGGTGAATTCTTTTTTTGTCTATAATAGGGCAGGCTAGTTTTAGCTGATTCATAGAGTATAATGTGAAGGAGATTTTTTGGGTTATGCCTCCTTTTTCTCTGCTCTGGACACAGCTGTCTCTGAGACAATCGAGAATTGAAGTTTTTCCGTGGTCCACATGCCCGCAGACTGTTACAATTGGCTGGCGGATTTTTTCACTTTTGGAAATATTTTTTGGTGTCATATATTTTGGAGTGCAGATTTGTTTTTAAAGGTTAATATTCATGAAATTTTATGGGAAAATCAAACATACTTCAGCTGGTGTATTCTGTTAGTTCCAAAGGTGAAGAGAGGCTTTACTCTGTTTCTATGAAAGCAAAATATTCTAATGAAAAAAAGGCAGATTTTATTAAAAGAAAGCCAAAGAAGACATTACTAAGCCTATTTGAACAGTCTTTATTGGAGAAAAAACCTTCTAACATTAAACTTTCTATAGGGACATTTAAGTTTGACACTGAACTGATAGAGATTATTGGTAGCAGTGATGCTATACATTATGTCTGGTATAAAAAAGTTAAAAAATAAAGCTAAATAGTTTTCCTAATTACATTAAATCTTTTGAAAAGAATATAGGTGGAGTCAAACCGAAGTTCAACTCCGAATCACTCAACCGAAGTTGAATGAATATAAGGCGGAAGGATAAAACCGAAGTTCCATCCTTCCAGTGTCCCACCGAAGTGAGACAAAAAAGGATAGATTTCAGGGTTTTTAAAGTTTTGGATGCCTGGGGTTAAATAATCAATTAGATAATCATACTATTCTCACTTCGTTGCGAATGAGACACTCAATTTGAATTCAGAAATCTCATAATTACCGACTTTGTCAGATGAGACTCTCCCTTAGAATTGGGATTTTTCATATAGGGAGGAAGGGCGAAACCCAAATGTCTCACCCCTCCGAGTATCTGGTACGAAACCAGACAATCCAATATATCCCCCCTGTTATTTAAAGGTTTCTCACTATCCAAAAATTATAAAAATACCCTTAAATTCAGGGGGTGATGGAAGCCAAAACTCTTGCTGAAATAGGGGAGCATTATGAACTGGAACTTGACAGAATTGTTGCTGAAATCAAAAAAGCAAAAGCAAAATTAGTGCTTCTTCAGTTTCCTGACGGACTAAAACCTTATGCAACAGCAATAGTTGATTCTCTTAAACAGAAAACCAGCGCAGAATTTTTAATCTGGCTCTCAAGCTGTTTTGGAGTGTGCGACATTCCTGTTGGTTTGGAAAATCTAAAGCCAAAAATAGATTTGGTTGTTCAGTTCGGGCACAACGAACTTCAGCCGAGCTATTCTTGAGAATTAGAAACCAGCTTTCTCCAGAAGATTCAGAAGAATAGGCAAGGCTTTTTCAGCTTTTTCTGAATAAGCACTATTACTTATTGTTATAGGCACCCTCACAAATTTATAATTTGGTTTTCCCTCATATCTATATCTTAACTCAACCACCTTATCTATTGCTGGATTCTCAAAGACATCTTTATGCTTCTCTCTCAATTGTTTAACAGTTAAACTTTCAACACCCATATATATTAATTAAATATAAGTTATATTTAAAGATTTAGATTTTAATGCGCTCTTCCAGGAATCAATTTTCTTCTTTTATGATAATTTAACCCCAGCACAGATTCAAATTTATTTTTTCTTCTTTCTAATTCAAACAAAAATGCACATCCGATTAAAGATAACCCGCCGACAAAGAGGAAGGTAAATGTAAATCCTACAAACTGTGCCAGTGCTGCTCCTATAGCCGCGGTTGCTGCTACTCCAAGTCCTGTCAAAGTTGAATATAAACTCCATTCAAAACTTTCTTTTCTTTTGTCGAGGTGCGTGCTCCATAATCCCAGCCAGGTTGGATAAGCTAATCCGCTGCCAACCCCATAAATTATCTCTATAAAGAAAATCATATACATCTGCCTGACAAAAATATAAAAGAAAGGAACTAAAGCCATCAGGAAACTTCCGATAATAAGCCATCTCACTCTTGTTTCATATTTGCTTGAATCAATATACCTTGAAAAAGGAAGCTGCACGCAGCATTTTACAAAAAGGAAAACTGTGCTCGCCAGTCCTGCTGCTAAAATAGAGCCGCCGATTAAATCTTCTTTGAAGAAAATAGCAAGGATAGGATCAATTAATCCAAAACTAGTCAAAATCAGGATGTCTGAAATCATCAAAAATTTTATCACCCTATTCATAAACATATTATTAAAATATCCTATATAAAACTATTTATCTTTTCTTTTTTATAAGATGAGTTATCTGCTTTTAATACAATAATCTACTTAAATGAAGTGTTTTCATCAATACTATGAAACTGGAAAGATTAACTCTCTTAAGAAATGACTCGCAGGAAGGTGTAAAAGCCTCAAATTTATTAAAAAGTGCGAAAGTATCAAATTTATTTAAAAGAAATAAGATACATTTTGTAGAAGTTAATTCTGGTTCTTATAGCCCCCCTCCCTCATTAATGAAAGCAGGGGCTACTTATAGAGGGTATAATAGAATTTTAGAGTATATTAATTCTTTATATCCAACCCATTAATAGAGCTACCCCTACAAAAAATAATAATAATCCTGCGATTAAATGAAGATGCCTTATGTTTCTTTCTTTCCATCCAGAAACCTGATTAACTTTTGTAAATCCAAAATAAACCAGTCCTACTATTATTAACATTGGAATTACAAAGATAAGGTTATAATATAATAACCAAGGTAATGCTCCTAATGTTCCTAATTCAGATAATAAGCCAGAAGCAACAATATATGGTCCAATGGTACAAGGCAATAAAAATAAAGTTACTACAAACCCAATGACAAATGCCCCTGTTGGAGAAGTTATATTTTTAATTAATTTTTTTACTTTTGGTCTCATGGCAATTGGCATTTCTGTTGCTATTCCGCCTTTTTTATAATAAAAGAAATCTTTAATATTTAATGCTCCAATAAGCATGGCGAGTATTGCTAATCCCTTGAAAATATATGTTGAACTTTCCCTTAAGAATTCTGCAAAGGCTCTGAAGAATTGAATAATAATAACCCCATAAACTAAATAACCAAGATAAACTGCTGCAACAAAAGCCAAACCACCAAACAAAACTCTTTTTCTTTTTTCTGGAGCTTGAATTAAGAGAGCCATTAAAATCATGGCAAGAACTGCAAGAGCACACGGATTAACAGAATCTGCTAATGCAAGTGTTGTTATTCTCCAAAAAGTTAACATTTTATTGACATCCTGTTAGTTCTTGTAAATCTGAAATTGATTGAACTCCAACATATTTTTCTCCTTTTATAATCCATGTTGGGGTGTATTCAATATTAGAGCATTTATCTCTTTCAAACCAGCAATCTATTACATTTAAATATTCATAATTCTCTCCAAACATTTCTTCCTGTGTTTTACAAGCAGAACATCCAAGCTGAGTATACAATTCTGAATTTTTTCCTATACACTTCGCAACCTCTTCAGAGGTTTCCGGATGTGATTTAGTCAGAAGAATCACCGACAAAATTATAACAAGAACAATAACTGTTAAAGTCACCCAGTTTTTTTTCTTCATAAATATTATTATAGAATTCTTTTTTTAAATGTTTTTATTAAGATTAGTTTCGTTTTTCTATTTCCTTAATTATTTGATTAAATGTTTTTTTATACTTGGGGTTTATTTCAACAACAGGCTTCATTTTTATTGTTGAATCAACAAAATCTTTTCTGTGAGGTATGTAACCTATGACTGGAATTTTATTATTTTTTGCAAAAGCTTCTATTTTTGAACAGAATTTTTTCTCTAAATCAAATTTATTTATTACAATTCCGCTTTTAATTTTAAAATGATTTGCTAAATATAAAACCCTTTTTAAATCATGTAATGCAGAGGGAGTTGGTTCTGTTACAGCAACTATATAATCTGTTCCAACTAAGGAGGCAATTACAGGACACCCAATTCCTGCAGCAGAATCTATTATCATAATTTCGGCTTTTAATTTTTTATTAATCTCTTCAGCTTTTTCTCTAACTTTAGCGACAATTTCGCCTGAAGCTAATTCACCTAATTTAAGTTCCCCTGTAATTAAATCAATATTATAATTTTTTCCTGTATAAATTATTCCAATTTGTTTTTTAGACATAGAAATTGCTCCAGTGGGACAGGCAACCATGCAAGCCTTACAACCAATACAAACATCTTTTACAAAAGCAGGATATTTTCCTTTAACAAAAACTATTGCATTTTGTTTGCAAATGGAAGCACATTTTCCGCATTTTGTGCATTTTTTAAAATCCCATTTAGGAATTGGCTGATATACACTGGAATATTTTTTTCTTTTTACAGAAAGTAATAAGTGATTATTAGGGCATTCAACATCAGCATCAATTAGCATTGTTTTTTTATTTCTCGCAAATTCTACTGCAAGTGATGTTGCCATCATAGATTTGCCTGTCCCTCCTTTTCCACCAGTTACTGCTATTTTCATTTTATATTTTCAAAATCTTTTTTTAATATTTTTAGCATATTAGGATCGTAAGTTGCTACAGCAGGATGGTAAATTGGTATTATTTTTATTGTTCCATTTAAAGTTGAAACATTAAAAACATTTCCATGGATTTTGCTTATACCCTGAATTTTATCTTTTAAGTCAAATTTTTTTAATATGTAGTCAGTTGCAAAATTTCCCAGACAACAAATTATTTTTGGTTTTATGATTTCAATTTGTTCATTCAAATAAGGAGAACAAGTCTTTATTTCTTCCTGGCTTGGATTCCGATTATTCGGGGGACGGCATTTGAGAACATTAGTTATGTAAATTCTTTCTCTTTTCAAATCAATAGAATTTAAAAGTTCATCAAAAACTTCTCCTGCTCTTCCAACAAAAGGCTTTCCTTGCTTATCTTCATTAAATCCAGGAGCTTCTCCAATGAACATTATACCATCATTTAAGGAACCCTCTCCCAAAACAGGGTTATTTCTTGTTTTCCATAGAGGACACTTTTTGCAATTTAAGATTTCTTCTTTAAGTAACTGAAGTTTTTCCATTTTTATTTAAATACCAGCAACTTTTTTAAAAACTTCCAGAGCCTCTTTCTCAGAGACTTTTTTTCTATGTTTATTTAAATTAGCTTCTTGAATCTTAAAATAGGCAGGTGCTGCTTGGTAAACTACCATGCCTAAACCATCAACTAAATTTTTAAGCCCTTCATTTTTAGCTATTGCCAAGGTTCTTGAAGGGGGATTTTTAGGAAGAACAATATCTGCTATGATAATTTTAGGATTTAATCTTTTTAATTCCCTTGCAATTGTTCTTGCCTGATTACTATTAATTCCTCCATTTTTGTCATATTTAATATCTACAGCTGCAAATGCAGAATAATTCTCCAAAGGACCATCGCTACCCTTATCAGTTAAATTAATTGCAACATCCGGAACTGTAAAAGAATTTAATAAATACCCCCTTATTATATCTTCTCCTCCTCCAATGGCAATTTCTCCGTATTTTTTATTGAGTGCATTAGCAAGCGAAACTGCTTTAGAATATGTCCTATTTAAGATTGATATTCTATTAACTTTTTTACTTGCTATTAATTTTGCAACTTCTTTTGCTACTCCTCCTGCACCAAATATGATTATATTGCTTTCTTCTAATTTTTTCCCGATAGAATTAAATTTTTCTTCTAAACTCTTAACAAACCCGGCAGAATCTGTGTTATAACCTATTAATTTTTTATTATCCTTAACTACGATATTTACAGAAGCTAAATCTTTGGGGTTTATTTTGTCTAACAAATCAATTCTTTCTTTCCAGCCAACCCCAAATCCTCCACCTAAATACTTGGGGTCTGATTTTAAAGCACTTATTACAATTTCTGCATTTTCTTTAGGGTCAGCGACTAACATTATATTCCTTATGTTTAACTTTAATTTTTCGTATAAGGTATTCCACATAGCAGGGGTTTTAGCGTTATAGTCATGAGCAACTAAAGGAATTGTATATGCATCTAAACTATTTAGTTTTTTTATAGGAAAATTATTTTTTTCTGGAAGTCTTGCTATTTGAGCATATCCTTGTTCAAGCAATTCTTTTAAATTTGCAGGTTTTTTATTTGTCATTTTATTTATACTCCGCAATGGGGGCAAAAATTTCTTCTTGGAGTTCCTTTAATATTTTTTTGATAAAGTTCTGCATGTTCTTTGCAGCAAAAAGATTTTTTTACCTTGTTTTTAAACTCTGGGACCTTTACTTTTTCAAATATTTCATTTCCTTTATTGATTTTTTCTCCGCAATATTGACATTTCCTTTTGAATAAAACCATATTTTTTGCCTAAATTATTTTAAATTTTTATCAAGCCACTTCCTAACATTAGGTTCTGGTATAACCCCCACAAATCCATCCACTACTTCTCCATTTTTGAACATCTTTACATTCGGTATACCCATTATCCCATATTCCTGAGATTTTACTCTTGCATTCTCGACATTAACTTTAACTAAAATAAATTTTCCTTTATATTCTTCTGCGAGTTTTTCCAAAGCAGGACTAAGCATTAAACAGGGCATGCACCAAGTTGCCCAAAAATCTATTACAACAGGAATTTCTTTTGATTTTTCTATTATTTTTTCTTCAAAATCTTGATCTGTCGCATTTATAATCATTTTACTTTAATTTTTATTTTACATAAAAGATTATTTAAATCTTTGTACTTTTTTTTTGTCTATTTCAAACCAATATGTTGCGGACCAGTTGCATCTGTTATTTGTGTTAATTTATTCTTTATGAAATTTTGTACAACCTCCTTGATTTTTCCCTGTCCTTGATAAATTTTAATTCCAAATTGTCCAAATACAGAAAATGCTCTTGGACCTAAATTTGCAGTAATTGCTGCATCAACTTTTTCATTTGCAACAATTTCTGCTGCTGTAATCCCCGCTCCACCCATTTGTGCTTTTGCCGTGTTTTCAATTGTCTTTACATCTTTTATCTTTTTATCTTTTATTTCTACAATTAAAAAATAATTGCACCTTCCAAATCTTGGGTCTACTTCACTTTCCAAGGTTTTCCCTGTTGAGCTTATTGCTATTTTCATTTATTTTTTACCTCCTTTCAAGATTTTATCAATTAAAATTCCCTGAATTACAGAAACAGCAATCATAACTATGGCTAAAATAATTACATATTTCAATGAAAAATAAAAAATCATCAACGGCAAGAGAGGGATTTTGACTGCACGATTATAAAGAAAACAAGCCATTAAACCATAACTCAAGCCTTTATTTTTCAACTCTGCGAGTAAGGGATACCACATATAAATTGGTCCTGTAGATAAAATTCCCCCTACAATAACATAAAACCACCTTTTAATCCCTTTTTCTCCCAAATGTTTTGAAACAAATTTTGGAGTAATAAAATAATTTGTCAGAATCATAAGAAAGAAAACCAGGATAAAAACAGGCAGGATTTTTATGAAAATTTTCCAGAAAAATTGCAGGGATGATGCAAACAGATTAAAATCTAAAAAAAGAAGTCCCAAATAAATTAACAGAACAAATATAAAAAACCAGACAGGATTACTAATTTTTTTAAGATAATTTCTCATTTTATAATCCTCCTCCTAAAAGCAAAACTGTTAAAACAGCCACAATAATCGCAAAGATAAAAGATAGGACATTTCTAATTATAGCAAATTTTTTCCCTAAAATCATTGATTCTGCAGGAAGCTGCACAATTCCTACAGTAACCCAAGCAACAAGAAAAGCAGTAACTGCAATCAAACCCACACCTATTTTTAATAACTCTCCTCCTAAGATATAACTAATTAAAGGATTTCCTGCAGAAATGCTTCCTATCAGGCTTCCAATAAAGGAATCTAAAAAAATATTTCTTGTAAAAATCTTTAAATAGAAAGATTGCGGGATGACTGTAACAAGAAAGCTCACTAATAAGATAGTTCCTAAGATTAGCGGACTGGCTTTCCAGAACATTTTTGCAGCTGAGAAAACTGCTGGTTTAAATCTTTTCATCTTATCCTCTTGTCATATTTGAACCGCATTTTGGACATTTCATTTGATAGCAGGGTTGTCCCAGTGTATGTGATTTTTTGTATCCGCATTTTGGACAGACACACTCGCCACCAGGACCAGCAGCAAATCTTCCTCCACCACGTCCTCTGCCATCAATTCCCCTGCCTATTCCAACTCCACGTCCTAATCCTCTTCCTCTTGGCTGAACCATTTTGAAATTACCTCCCTGTATTTTAATTGCATGACTGTTAATTACAGCATCAGCTAATTTTTTCCTTGCTGAACTCAATAGCCGTGATAATGTGGGTTGTGATATTTTCATTTTTTTACTTGCTTTTCCTTGTTCTATTTCTTCAAAATCTATCAGTCTTATTGCTTCTAATTCATCAAAGCTTAGGATAGTTTCTTTTAAATCAACTATAGGAATTCCTGCTGGTTTGAAATAAGTTACATCCGGCTGAAAAGATACTCTTCTTATTCTTCTTGGTCTTGGCATTTTATCTTCTTCTAAAACCTCTTGGTCTTCTTCCAGCTCTGATTCCTAAACCTCTTCCAAGCCTATTCCCGTTGGGTTCTGCTCCTTTGCAGTTTCCCATTTGTCTCCCTGTTCTTGGTCCTTTTCCTTCTGGTCCTGTTCCATCTCTGTTCGGCATCTTAATTTCCTCCTGTTTTAGTTACTTTTAGTTATGAATACATATTCATAATACTATTTAAATGTTTTGGTTAGAATACCTATTCAGAATTATTTATCTTTTAATCAATAACTGTGCTCTTCCCCAGACATCCCAGGATGTATGCACATCCTGATATCTCAAACCATCAACCAGAATATAATCTGCCCCTTTTTCTTTGACTCTTTCTTCTAATGCATTTATTGTAATGTCCAAGTTTATTCTTGGATATTCTTCTTTTTCTGGATATTTTCCATCTTTTCCTTTATCACGATAAATAAAGTGTCCATATCCACATATTCCTATGTGTTCGCCATTATGCCCAAATCTAAAATCAAACCCATATGGAACAACTTCTCTTGCGTAAACTTTTTTAGAACTAGGCTCTAATTTTATACCATTTTTTGATTTTTTAGCGACAAAATATTCTCCATCTGTTCCTACAAGAAGAATTTTATTATTCATAATTTGTTAATTAGATGTTTATTTATAAGAATTATTGTACTCTCAAATCTATTTTATGATATATCAGTAATCCGGCAATTCTTCCTGAGATTTTTTTGCCTGCTCTTTTTTTGGCTTGTCTTTTTCCGGAGTTTCCTGTTCTCCTGGTTGTTCAGGGGTTTCTTTCATTTCTTCCTCTGAAACAGAATTAATCATCTCCTTGAATTTTGGGAAATTTTCAGCAGAAATTCTCACGCCTGCTTTTGTGAAGCCCGTATATCGGTCAGAACTCACAAATTCCCTTATTGTTAAACCTCTCTGTCCTCCGAAATCATCCACCCTTATGACGATGTCAGCAGTGTCGTTTTTCCTTATTTTTCCTATGTCTTTTTCCATGATTAACCAAAATAAACCTCCTTTATAAATATTTTTGTGATTTTTTAATTTACAGAAAAGTTTAAATACTATAGCAGTCTATAGAAGACTATGGTTACAACAATCCAAATTGATGAAAAGATTAAAGCAAAGCTCGATGATTTAAAGATTCATCACAGAGAAACATATAATGAATTGATATCAAGATTAATTAATGGTTGTTCTCCGGCTAATGCAGATAAAGAAAGCCTGATTGAAACAATTGAAATTTTGTCTGATCCTGAGACTATGAGGGATATTGCCCAGGCACTGGATGACTTTCAAAAAGGAAGGTTTGTTGAGCTTAAATGAACTATAGGATTTTTCTTTCTCCTAAAGCAAATAATTTTCTGAGAAAACTGGATAAAAAAGATAAAGAAAGAGTTGAAAAGAAATTAAAAGATTTGCGTGATAATCCTGAACTTGGAAAACCACTTACAGCTAATTTAGCAGGATTATGGGATTTAAGGATGGGAGATTACAGAGCATTATACCAAATAAAACATAATGAACTCTTAATTCTTGTTTTGAAGATTGGACGTAGAAAGAATGTTTATGGTTAATTACTATTCACATATTTGCTAAACTCAGGATAAACCTTCATTATCCATTTTCCATATTGTTCCAATAATCCTTTTGATTTTAATGAATTGAAATATTCTTTTAATGGAATTTCTTCTCTGCATTTGCGACAATGATAAATTCCTGTTTCAGCCCCGTAATCATCATCTTCTTTTGGGATTTCTGCCTTCAAGCATCTTGCACAAATTGCTTCTAAATTATGGTCTAATACATTATAAATATCAATTGCTTCATATATATCAAACTCTCCTAAATTTGTAACACCATCCCAAAGTTCAACATAGTTTTCTTCAATGCCCAATTCTTTTGAGGCTTTTATAATTGCTTTAAGTGCATTCCTTGAATATCCCATAAAATTGATTATTCTTATTTGTTTAAAAGAATTATTATATTCAATCTTTCATCTCAATCTTTATGCTCACGGATTTTGGAATCTGCATTCTCATAATGTGGTGCAGCACTTTTTCATTTGCAGGCAAATCAATCAGTCTTTTGTGAATTCTCATTTCAAACCTGTCAAAAGTTGCTGTTCCGTCGCCGCACGGGGATTTTCTTGTTGTGACTTTCAGCTTTTTCGTCGGCAGAGGAACAGGACCGCTTATCACAATTCCCGCTTTTTTTGCAATATCTTTGATAGAATTACAAATATCATTGAGCATATTTATATCTGTGCTGTTTAATTTTATTCTTACTTTTGGCATATGAAAACAACCTCCAGGTTTTTTTCTTCTCGTTCATTGGAAAGTCGATATTGGTTTTTAAAATTTCCTGCTTTCCAATAAACTCGTTTCCACCCTAATGTGAAGGGCGATTTTTTAAATTGCCTCTGATGAAAATCGCGAGGAAGTATGTGAAATAGATTTGAAAATAGTTTAAAAATTTATTGTTTGCTGTAAAACCTAACTTATCATAAGACACGCACCGGTAAACTAGAGAATATTAACAAAGCATCCTTCCCGAGAAATAACTCAAAACCTTTTTATACTTGTTTTATCTTTTTATATGAAAAGAGGGCAATAAATGGATTCAATTTTTCTTCAGCTGGCAGTAATACTATCTGTAGCTTTTGTAGTTTCTTATCTGGTCCGTGTTCTCAAGCAGCCGGTTGTTGTTGGATATATAATTGCAGGCATGATTATCAGCCCGTTCATACTCCAGTTCGGGCTCTCAACAGAAGTTATTGACTCGTTCTCAAAATTCGGGATAGCTTTTCTGCTTTTTATTGTCGGACTGCATCTGAATCCGAGGGTAATCAGGGAAATCGGAACTTCTTCTCTTTTGATTGGCATGGCGCAGATAATCCTGACTTTTGGCTTGGGATTTTTAATTTCTTTTACTCTTCTCGGATTTAATCCCATAACCTCTGCATATATAGGAATTGCACTTGCATTCAGCAGCACGATTATTGTCATGAAGCTTCTTTCAGACAAGCAGCATCTTGATTCTCTTTACGGAAAAATTTCAATAGGGATTCTGATAATTCAGGATTTGATTGCTGTCGGAGTTTTGATGTTTATCTCTTCTGTATCCAGCAATATTACTTTTGGCTCTCTTGCATTTAAGAGCCTGCTTGCAGGAGGGGGGCTTATTGTTTTTCTTTTCCTTTTGGGATTTTTTGTTTTGCCGAGAATAACCAAGGGAATTGCGAAATATCAGGAATTGCTTTTCCTGTTCTCAATTTTCTGGTGCTTTCTTATTGCAGCCTTGTTTGGCTATTTTGGATTTTCAATTGAAATAGGTGCTTTGATAGCAGGAGTTGTCCTGTCACTTTCCCCTTACAGCACAGAAATCAGCTCCAAAATCCGTCCGCTGAGGGATTTTTTCCTGATAATCTTTTTTATAATCCTCGGACTGAATATTCAGATTTCGAGCATAGGAACTATTTTTGTGAATGCAATAATTCTCTCGCTCGTGGTTTTGATTTTAAAGCCTGTGATTTTAATGTCGCTTATGGCTTTATTCAGATATACTAAAAGAACCAACTTCCTTGTGGGAACAACTCTTGCGCAGATTTCCGAATTTTCCCTTATTATTCTTGTTCTTGGAGTTTCTGTAGGACACATTTCAACAGAAATCCTGTATACCTTAACACTAACACTCGTAATAACAATTTTCCTTTCAACATACATGGTGATTTATTCCAGAGGAATATACAATCTTCTCTCAGGTTTTGTTTCTCTCTTTGAAAGGAAAAATGCAAGAAAAGAGCCAAATCTGAAAAAAGAATATGATGCAATTTTATTCGGATATAACAGGATAGGATTCAGCATTTTGAAATCCTTCAAGAAGCTTAAGAAAAATTATCTTGTTGTTGATTTTAATCCAGATACAATAGAAAATCTCTCCAAATTCAGGATTCCCTGCCTTTACGGAGATATTGATGATTCAGATCTTCTGGATGAACTCCCGCTTGATAAAATTCAGCTTGTAGTCTCCACTGTTCCGGATCTTGAGACAAATCTTCTTTTGATAGAATCTGTGCGAAGACGAAACCCCAATGCTGTGGTTATTGTCAGGGCTCATTCAATAAGCGAGGCACTTGAGCTTTACAATGAGGGGGCGACTTATGTTCTGACTCCGCACTTCCTTGGCGGGGAATATGTTGCGAAGATGATTAAGGATTTAAAAACAAACAAGGCAGAATACAAAGAGGAAAGGGAAAAGCACATAAAAATGCTGACAGAAATACTAGGGCAGGGGCAGGAGCACCCCAGAGTTGAAAGGAACTGAAATTATGCTTCGTTCGGAATTTCTTCGTGCAGTTCAAATAAGGAAAATATAAATTCAAAAAATCTCAGAATGGATTCCAGAATTACTATAAACAGAAGATAGATTATTATGCTGCTGAAGAAAAGAGGTATTTGGCTCAGCTGATTTAGAATCTTTGTCACATCAAAGAGCCTTGAAGCAACAATAGCAATGGCAAGAAGAGCGAAAGGAAGTAATTTTGCAACTTCTTTTGCAATATCCTCTCTTATGTATGCAATAATTCTGATTGCAGAGATTACAACTGCAGAGACTAAGAGAAGCGAGCCCACTTCTATATTTTCTGTAAAAAGTATCAGAAAAATTGTGAAGATTGCAAACCAGAAGAAAATTATAAACGGCAGAATTATAATATATTCCAGCATATACAAAACTCCTGCAAGCAGTTTTGTCGAGGTAGCATGCTCGAGTTTGCTGTATTTGCTAAGGTCCAGCTTGAAAATGTTTTTGGCTGCAATGAATTTGTGGACTTTCCAGATGAAGAGAGAATAAATTACAATTAAGATAGCAGGTATGAACACACCCAGAAAATGCTGTATCCATAACGGCAAATTTGCAACAAGGGCATTATACGCCTCCCCAACCCCTTCTAAAATCATATTCACCTCTTATAAAATATGACAATATTGTTTTTAAAGTTTTGGAGAAGATAAATCATAAGTCAGAAATGAATATTGTCTATTATCCAATCTATGATTTTTTCTATTTTTTCTGAAATTCTGCTTTTTGAAAAAAGAACATCTATAATAGCGGCAAGTATTATTAAGAGAAGAATTACACCAAAGATTATTGAAAATATGATAGTATAAGGGTCTCCAAATATTAATAAGATTACCCATAAAATTATTACAAGAATAGCACCAATAACGAGTAAAATATCTGATGATTTTTTCATTGAACTTAAATGCGTTTTTTACTTTTAAATCTTCTTAACAAGATTTAAATATAATCTTTCTTTATTTTTCTTATGATTGATATTAAGATTATTCGTGACAATCCCGAACTGGTTAAAAAAAACATAAAGAAAAAATTTCAGGAGGTGAGGCTTCCTTTTGTTGACAGGGCAGCAAGGCTGGATGCAGAATGGAGAAAGCTGAAATATGAAGAGGATAATCTGCGAAGCGGGAGAAACAAGATTTCCGAGGAGATAAACAGGGCAAAAAAGCAAAAGAAAGATGCTTCTGGTTTAATAAAAAGAGCGAAAGATATTCCCGGGAAGATTGAAAAGCTTCAGGTAAGAAGAAAAGAGCTTGAAGAAGAGATAAAAAAAATAATGTTTGAGATTCCGAATATCATTCATCATTCTGTTCCAATAGGAAAAGATGCTTCTGAAAATGTTGAGCTGAAAAAAATCGGAAAGCCGAGGAAATTTGGCTTTCCTGTGAAGAGCCATGTTGAATTAGGAGAAGGGCTTGGGATGCTTGATTTTGATGATTCTGCGAGAATTTCAGGAAAAGGATTTTATTTTCTGAAAGGAGATTTGGCTTTGCTGAATATGGCTCTGATAAACTTCGCGCGGGATTACATGGTTAAGCAGGGATTTGTGTATCTGGAGCCGCCGCTTATGATAAGAAAGCAAATCCTCGACGGAGTTTATTCAAATGCAGAAATTGCACAGATGGCTTACAAAATTGAAGGGGAGGATTTATACCTGATTGCGACTTCTGAGCACCCGCTGATTGGGCAGTTCATAGACAAGACAATCAGAAAATCCGAGCTTCCTGTCAAACAGACAGCATACAGCATGTGCTTCAGGAAAGAAATCGGAAGCCACGGAATTGATGAAAAAGGAATTTACAGAACCCATCAGTTCAACAAGCAGGAAATGATTGTGATTTGTGCGCCTGAAGATTCGTATAAATGGTATGATGCTATGCTGAAATATTCTGTTGAACTTTTCAAGATGCTCAAAATTCCGATAAGAATTCTTGAATGCTGTTCAGGGGATTTGGCTGATTTGAAGGCAAAGTCCTGCGACATTGAGGCGTGGAGTCCGAGGCAGAAAAAATATTTTGAACTAACTTCGCTGACAAATATGGAAGAGGCGCAGGCGAGAAGGTTGAATATCAGGATTGAGGACAAAGGCAGGAGATATTTTGCCCATACCCTGAATAACACAGTTATTGCAACTTCACGAGCGCTCGTTGCCATTATGGAAAACAATCAGCAGAAAGACGGAAGCATAAAAATTCCAAAGGTTTTGTGGAAATACATGGGTGGAAAAAAGGTGATAAAAATGGCAGAAAATAAGAAACAAATGACAAAGAAAGGAAAGAAGAAAAAGTGATTAAGAAAATTTATAATTATGTCGGAATAGGCTTTTGGTCAGGAGCATTGGTTTATAGTATAATAAATATGATTATGAACTCTGTAAGAACTGCCCAGAGCAAGATTCTGTTTTATAATTATTTAATATCAGGAATTGCTGTTTTTGGCTTAATTTTAAACATAATTCTTATTAAGAAAAAGAGAAATGAAAAAACAAAATAAACTTAATAAGTGGTTTTTATTAACTTGGAGAAAAGTCTGGATAATTCTTGTAGCTTGGTTTTTGTCTGTAGTCTTGCATAACCTTGTTTATGGTTTATTTAAAAATTATTTTGATTCTCACGGAGGAGATGAGCCATTCTTTTTCATTGCTGCAATATTTATAATTCCTCTTTATACTTTTATTTGTGTAATTTATAGTTTAGTTAAAAGATTACAATAAGTTACTGGATTTCAGGTAAACTATATAAATCTAAATTTTCTATTTTTTTAGATGAAACAAAAATTGAGGAATTTAAAAGAGTGGGTTACAACATATGAATTGTTTATAGCTGTTGGTTTGCTGATGATTATTGCAGCTTCAACTAAACTTCTTGGATGGTTGGATTATTCTTCTGATGTATTCTGGCTTATTGCAGGATTAGCTCTTACGGTTGAGGGGGCAATACTTTTGAAGAAGCAGAGAATGTTTAATCGGAAATACAAGATTGTTTTGAGGAAAGAGAAGCAGGAGTAAGGTTGAAAGCGTATAAAACTCAAGTATAGATTTATTTTTAAATAGAAGATTTTGAATAGTTGGATGGGAATAAAATCCTTATCAGATGTATGGGGTTTATTTGGAGAATTGTCAAAAATTAAGAAACTAATTCCAGATATAAAGCCTTTTTTTGAAGATTTTGACAAATCTGAAAACCCGCAGGCGTCTCTGGAGAAGATATTGGGGGCTGTAAGAAAAAATCCTGTTGTGGATGATTTGCTGAAAGTAAGTAAGACATATGAAATGATACTGAGAGCAGAGGAGAATGCAAAGAAAAATGGATGGAATTATGCCTGTTTGGAAGCTGTAAAAGAAATGGGGGTCAAAGTTGAATTAGTTGGAAAAGAGCATGTTCCCCCTGGTCCTGCACTTTATGTTTCCAATCATCTGTATGGGCTTCTTGACAGCGCAGTATTATTCGGAAGTTTAGGCTCTCTTTTGAAAGAGAAAGGAGAGAGATTAAAAGCAATAGCTATGAATCAGCTGAGATTTATAAGCGGGATTGAAGAGATATTGGTCTTTGTGCATTCCACGACTTCAAGTTCTAATCTGAATTCCTTGAGGGAATCTATAAAATATATTGATAGCGGAGGGAATTTAGCAATTTATCCTTCAGGAAATATGTCCGGGGCAAGGCTTAAAGAATATCCCTGGAAAAATGGAATGGCTCATCTTATATCGCATTTTTCCTATGTTGTTCCTATGTGGTTTTCAGGGCCAAATCATGAAAAAATTTATAATCTTCTGGCAAGGCATGAAAAGACAGAAAAATTAAGGAGGGTATTTTCTCTTAGGGGTGCCTGGAGCAAAGAGGGAAAAACAATTATGCTTAATATCGGGGAACCAATTTATTCTAAAGAATTAATGAAAATAGAGGATGGAAAAGAGAGAATTCAATATTTAAGGGAACGTGCAGAAGCCCTGAGAGTTTATAGATAAAAGCAAAATTTATTAGTATTATAATTGCCGGTTTGATTATTGTTAATATTTATTATAACTTCATCCTCTTTTCATTAACAGAGTTTCTTCCAAATATATCTATTGTGAAATTAGATAGTTAATTTTTTAAACTAATCTCTGTATAAATAATCAGTCAAAATGCCTCGGTAGTTTAATGGTTAGAACACAGCCCTGTCGCG